>CAMVGT010000015.1 GCA_947167125.1 uncultured Erysipelotrichaceae bacterium | reverse complement strand
GGTGCCCCTGCTAAGGGCATAGGTCGGGAAACCGGCGCGAGGGTTCAAATCCCTCTTTCCTCGCCATACATGGTTCTGTGGAGTAGTGGTTTATCTCGTCTCCCTGTCACGGAGAAGATCGCGAGTTCGAATCTCGTCAGAACCGCCATTGATGCGAGTGTAGTTCAATGGTAGAACGCCACCTTGCCAAGGTGGACACGGCGGTTCAATTCCGCTCACTCGCTCCATTAAAAAGTCCGATGAAAATCGGATTTTTTATATGTTTACAGGATACCGATGCATAAGGAAAGGCACTGCCGGATCAATTCGGCAGTGCCTGTTTCTCTGAATCAGAGAATTTCCACAAGCTCAATTCTGAAGTTGAGTTCTTTGCCTGCCATTTCATGGTTGGCATCGAGCGTGATGTTTTCTTCATCCTTGGCTGTGACAGTTACCGGGAACTGCTGTCCTGTGCTGTCAGCCAGGAATACACGCTCTCCGACATTGAGACCTTCCGAACCGGGAAGGTTTTTGATCGGGAAGGAGAAGATCATATTCGGATCCGCAAGGCCATAAGCTTCTTCCGGCATCAGGTGAACATCTTTGATTTCGCCCAGTTTCATTTCGACAACCGCTTTGTCGAAGCCTCTGATCATCATGCCTGCGCCGCAGATGAATTCGAGCGGCTGGTTTCTGTCATAGGAGGAATCGAACTGGGTGCCGTCATTGAATGTGCCTCTGTAGTGGACACGTACGGTCTTTCCGGCATTGGGACCTTCGAGGATGATCTGGGGTGCGCCGCCGCAGCATCCGCCGCATCCGCTGCCGCAGTCTCCGCCGCAATCGCCTTCTGCGCATCCTTCACCGCATCCGCCTTCTTCTTCATGATGGTGATGATCGCAATTGACACCGGTGGACTGCAGTTCGCCTTTGAGGAAAGCTGTGACTGCTTCATCCGCATTTCCTTCAGCACCGGAGAACACGGTGATTCCTGCGTCCGCAAGAGCTGCCTGGGCACCCGTGCCCATGCCGCCGCAGATCAGAAGATCCACACCGATGGATCTGAGATAGCCGGCAAGCGATTCATGGCCGAAGCCTTCGTTTCCGATCACCTGTTCATCGATGATCATTCCGTCTTTCACTTCGTAGATTTTGAAGTTTTCTGTTCTTCCGAAATGCTGGAAAACATTTCCGTTATCATATGTGACTGCTATTTTCATTTGTATTAAAATCCTTTCAGCACCTGCAATGATACCAGTTTGCGGATATATTTCAACTGAGAGACATTGAACGGGTGGTAGAATGAGTGGGTCAGAAAAGGAGAAACTCAATATGCCTTGCACAACACTGCTTGCAGGAAAAAAGATTACATATGACGGTTCGACAATGACCGCGAGAAATGAAGATTCCGGCGCGACCGGATTCTGCGCGAAGAAATTCGCTGTGATTCATCCTGATGAACAGATGAAACATTATGTTTCCGTTCTCTCGCATCAGGAAATCGATCTTCCCGAAAATCCGATGCGCTATACAGCCATGCCCAATGCTGTGGATGATGAAGGAATCTGGGGGGCGGCCGGCGTCAATGAAGCCAATGTGTCAATGACAGCGACTGAAACAATCACATCCAACGAACGTGTTCTTTCCGCAGATCCGCTGACAAAAACCGTTTCCCAGGCGAAGGGAACGGATGAAAAGCCGGGCGGAATCGGGGAAGAGGATATGGTAACGCTCGTGCTTCCCTATATTCATTCCGCAAGGGAAGGCGTAAAGCGTCTTGGTAGCCTTCTGAAGGAATACGGCACTTATGAAATGAACGGCATCGCATTCCAGGATGAAAATGAAGTCTGGTGGCTGGAATCGATCGGCGGCCATCACTGGATCGCAAGAAGGGTGCCGGATGACTGCTATGTCGCGGCTCCCAACAGCTTCGGCATCGACACATTCGATCTCAAAGACGTATACGGAAAGCAGAAGGAACATATGTGTTCGGATGATCTGCGTGAATTCATTGCGGAAAATCATCTCGATCTTTCCCTGGACGGCGTCTTCAATGCCAGACGCGCATTCGGATCCCACAGCGATTCCGATCATGTTTACAACACGCCGCGGGCATGGTTTATCCAGAAATATTTCAATCCTTCCGATACATCGATTCAGCCGATGGATGACGATCTGCCATGGTGCAGAAAGCCGGAACATAAGATCACGGTTGAAGATGTGAAATATGTTCTTTCTTCCCATTTCCAGGGAACAGATTATGATCCGTATTCAAAACATGCCGATCCGCTGAAAAAAGGTTCATTCCGTCCGATCGGCGTCAACCGCAACAACTTTGTGTCGCTGGTTCAGATCCGCCCTGACAAAGATGAAAGAATCAGGACAATCGAATGGGTGGCATTCGGCTCCAATGTGTTCAACGCGTTTGTGCCGCTCTACACGCAGATTGATAAAGCGCCTGAATATATCGCCAATACATCCGCAAAAGTGACAACGGAAAATTTCTACTGGGCAAACCGGATCATCGCGGCGCTTGCGGATGCGCAGTACAGCGATACCGTTTCCCATATTGAACGCTATCAGAACAAAGTGCTCTCTGAAGGCATGCGGATGATTAAGGAAGCCGACAGAAAAGCTGCGGAAGAAGGATTCGATCCGGATCAGGTGAATGAAGAAATCGTTCAGTTCGTAAAAGAAGAAACGGATCAGCTTCTCGACCGTGTTCTGCTGACTGTTTCTCTGAAAATGAAAAACGGATTTGCGCGCTCCGACGCATAATCCATACAGGAAATTTTTCCGAAAATACGATATGATATGGAAAATCAGCCAAGTTGGCTGAGGAGGAATACTGTATGCCTGTAGGAATTATGATCAATCTTCTTGCGGTTGTCATCGGCGGACTGATCGGATCGCTTGTCAAAGACAGAATGCCGCAGACACTGAAAGACAGTCTGAATATGATCTTCGGCTTATCATCCATGGGAATGGGAATCGCCAGCATTGTCCTGATGCAGAATATGCCGGCTGTCATCTTCTCGCTGATTGCCGGAACATGCTTTGGATTAATGATTCATCTCGGTGATAAAATCACAGCACTTGCCGGAAAAATGCAGAAGTTGATGGGAATGGAAAATTCCGGAAATTCAGCACAGCTGGTAACGGTTATGGTTCTCTTCTGTGCCTCCGGCACCGGAATCTATGGTTCGCTTGTGTCAGGAATGAACGGGGACCATTCCATCCTGATTGCCAAAAGCATTCTTGACCTGTTCACCGCAATGATCTTCGCGTGCGCGCTCGGAACAACCGTTTCTCTGATTGCCGTGCCGCAGGCTGTCGTTATGCTGGGGCTGTTTTTTCTGGCCGGGGTGATCGTGCCTCTTACGACACCGGAAATGATCAATGACTTCAAGGCGTGCGGTGGCTTCATCATGGTTGCGACCGGTTTCCGCATCCTGCAGCTGAAGCAGTTTCCGACTGCCGATATGATTCCGGCAATGATTCTGGTCATGCCGCTGTCATGGCTCTGGGTCACCTATATTCTTCCGCTTGTCGGGTAAATGATGAAAGCCGTCTGTGAATTTTGCGCAGACGGCTTTTATAAATCTTATTGTTTTTTCGCTTTGGCCAGCATTTCCTTCTGACGCATGGCCTTTTTCCATGCCTCAATCTGGTCCTTATGTTCCTTTACGCGCTTTGCCACACCCTGATCGGAAGGATTGTAGTAGTGCTTATCCTTTAAGGAATCGGGCAGACACTGCATGGCGGTGATGTGTCCTTCATAATCATGGGCATACATATAGTCTTTGGCGTATCCGAGCTCTGACATCAGCTTTGTCGGCGCGTTGCGGATCTGCAGGGGAACCGGTTCATCCAGCATGTTTCTTGCGTCTTCGGCAGCTGCCATATAGGCTGCTTCCAGAGAGTTGGATTTGGGTGCCAGTGAGCAGAAGACAACAGCGTGTGTCAAGTGAACCGAACATTCCGGCATGCCGATAAACTGGCAGGCCTGGAAAGCGGCGGTGCAGATTTCAAGCGCTCTTGAATCCGCCATGCCCACGTCTTCCGACGCAAAGCGCAGTACGCGCCGGGCGATATAAAGCGGATCTTCACCGGCTTCCAGCATTCTTGCAAGCCAATAGACAGCCGCGTCGGCGTCGCTGTTGCGCATGGATTTATGAAGGGCGGAGATCAGGTTGTAATGTTCTTCGCCTTTTTTGTCATACAGAAGGGATTTTCCCTGAATGCACTGCTCAATGACTTCTCTTGTGACGGTGGAATGCACGCTGTCGCCCTGACCGTTCATGACGGCAAGCTCAAGGGTGTTTAACGCGGTTCTTGCGTCGCCGTTGGCATAGTTGGCAATCAGCTCCAGCAGATCATCTTCAATTGAAATATCCCATGTGCCGAATCCTCTTGGATCGCTCAGTGCGCGTTTGAGAAGATTTTTGATATCTTCTGTCTGCAGCGGATTGAGTGTGAAGACTTTGCAGCGGGAAAGAAGAGCGTTGTTGATTTCAAAGGAGGGGTTTTCGGTTGTGGCGCCGATCAGGATGATCGATCCTCTTTCCACATACGGCAGGAAGGCATCCTGCTGGGCTTTGTTGAAGCGGTGGATCTCATCGACAAACACAATCGTCTTTTCACCCATGGAGCGTGCGGTTTCCGCTTTGTTCATCACTTCCCGGATTTCCTTGATTCCGCTTGTGACAGCAGAAAAAACGATGAAGTGCGATTTTGTGCAGCGGGCAATGATTCTCGCAAGGGTTGTTTTCCCGACCCCGGGAGGACCCCAGAAAATCATGGACTGCACTTCATCGCGGTCAATCATCCGGCGCAGAATGCGGTCTTTGGCCAGCAGATGCTGCTGACCGGCATATTCATCAAGCGACTGCGGACGCATCCTGTCGGCCAGAGGGCCGCTGGAAGCTCTGTCATCAAAGAGTGATCCCTGTTCCATGTTGTTCTCCTGTGCCATCCTATTGTACTTCAAATGTTTATGGATTTCATCAATGCCGGCTTATGCTACAATCTTTTCCATGAACAGAAACGTACGGCGGATGACCGAAGGCTCTCCGGCAAAACTCATATTTTTATTTTCACTTCCTTTAATGCTCGGCAATGTCCTGCAGCAGGTTTTCATCATTACCGATACACTGATCATTTCCCGTGCCCTTGGTGTGCGTGCTCTGGCGGCGCTTGGATCGACCGACTGGTTTTCCTATATGATGATTTCCGTGATCCAGGCCTCTGCCCAGGGGTTTGCGATCCTGATTGCCCAGACATTCGGGGCAGGAGATGAAAAGCAATTGAAGCGTGTGAGCGCAAGAGCGACGGTTCTTGCGGTGATGATGACAGTGCTTCTGACAGCGGCTTCCATCGCGATGATCCGTCCGGTTATGATTTTCCAGAATACGCCTCTGGAAGTCAGGCCGCTTGCGGAAGAATATCTGATGGTTTTATTTGCCGGCATGCCGGCAATGATGTTACTCAATTACTGCTCCAGTGTACTGCGTTCACTGGGCAATTCACGTACGCCGCTTGCGGCGATGGCGATTTCGGCTGTGATCAATGTCGGACTGGACTGGCTGATGATGATGGTGCTGCATACAGGCGTATGGGGCGCGGCTGCCGCGACAGTGGCAGGACAGCTGCTTGCCGGATTATATTGTTTTTATGTCATGCGCTCACTGAATGAACTGAAAGCGGAAAAGAAAGATTACAAAAGATCGTGTGAGATTGATCTTGAACTGCTGAAGCTGAGCTGGCCGATGATGATGCAGAATCTTGTGATTTCTGCCGGCGGCATTGTCGTGCAGTCGCAGGTCAACAAATTCGGCCTTGCCAATATTGCCGGCTATACGGCGGCTTCCAAGCTCTATGGCGCTTTGGAACTGGCGGCGCTTGCCTATGGCTTTGCGATGGTGACATATACCGGACAGAACATCGGCGCTGAAAAATACAGAAGGGTGAAAGACGGAATCAAAGCTTCGCTTGCGATCGGCATTCTTTCAGCTGCCGCAATCGGCGGATTGATTCTGCTGGGCGGAAAGCATATCATCGGCTTCTTCCTGAATGAAGAAGGACAGACCACTCTGGATGCGCTTGCGGTCGGAACGGAATTCCTGAACCTGATGGCAGTCACTCTGCCGGTTCTCTATATTCTTCATATTGTCCGCTCTGTGCTGCAGGGATTCGGCGATACGGTTGTGCCGATGATTTCAGGCTTTGCGGAATGCGCCGCAAGAATTCTGATGGCGGTGGCTGTTTCGCGTCTGATCGGCTGGCCGGCAATGATCTGGGCGGAGATTGCCGCATGGCTGGCAGCGGATCTGGTTCTTTTCAAAGCACTTTTCAGCAGAGTGAAGGGCTTTGACAGTATAATGAATGAACAGCGGTAAGAATCATGAACAGTGAGAATAAAGGTCTTTGGACCAGGGATTTTACAATCATCACATTGGGCAGCGTCATTTCCATGTTCGGAAACGCGATGTCCGGTTTTGCGCTGTCTCTGCTGGTCCTTGACTATACCGGCTCAACGCTTCTCTACAGTATTTATATTGTTCTTTTCACACTGCCGCAGATTATCATGCCGGTACTGTTCGGGGCATGGATGGACCGTTTCTCAAGAAAAAAGACAATCTATACACTGGATTTCATCAGTGCCGGTATTTACGCGCTGGCTTCATTCCTGCTGGCAAAAGGCTGGTTCTCCTTTCCGTTCCTTGCGGCAGGGGTGTTTATTGTCGGTTCAATCAACAGCGTCTATATGACGGCTTTTCAGTCCTTTTATCCGCTGCTGATCACTAAGGGCTATTACCAGAAGGCCTATTCCATTTCTTCTGTTCTTGAAACCTTCTCGGCAGTGATGATTCCGGTTGCGACCTATTTCTACAATCTTGTGGGCATTGCGCCGCTGCTTGCGGTCAATGCGGTCTGCTTCTTTACTGCCGCATGCATGGAGACACAGATCAAAGCGAAAGAAGAATATATTGAAACAAGAAAAGAAGACCGCGATACGGACAACATGCAGAAACAGATCTTCCTGGATATCAAAAAAGGAATCCAGTATCTTTCTGCTGACAAAGGTCTCTTTGCCATTGCGGCCTATTTCACGGTTTCCGCACTGTTCGGAGGATGCACAAGTGTATTGATGTTACCTTATTTCAAAGGGACATATGCCAACGGCGAATATATTTATATGATTGTCTACGGCATGGCGACAGCTGGCAGGGCATTTGCGGGCATGCTGCACTATAAATTCCAGATTCCTGTGCATTACAAATACACCATTGCCCTAACAGTCTATATTCTGACTTCCCTGTTTGAAGGCGCACTGCTGTTTTTTCCGATTCCGGTCATGGCGCTCATTATGGCAATTACCGGAATTCTCGGCATCACCAGCTATACCATCCGGATTTCCGCCACCCAGGCATATGTGCCGGATGAGATGAAAGGCAGATTCAACGGCGCGTTCAATATGCTCAATACGGTCGGTGCATTAATTGGGGAAGTGACGGCAGGAGCACTTGGTGAAGTGTTCTCCGTCAGATCGGTCATGCTGGGATTCGGACTGCTGACCGCACTAGCGGCTGTGATTCTGATCGGCCGCAATAAAAAAGCTGTATCGGCAATTTACAATACACAGCAGTAAGAATGACTGCTTTGGAGAAAAGATGATGACCAAAATAAAAACAAGCGCATTGGCCGCAGCTTTGATATTATGCACAGCAATCGCCGGCTGTGCCGGCAACCCATCTGATCAGGAAGCGGCGCCTGCCGCTGAACAGCCTGTTTATAACGGCGCATCAGTCAGCTACCTTGGACCTGAAGGCACCTATACGGAAGAAGCTGCCCGTTTCTTCTTTCCTGCAGACGCAGAATTCAATCCCCGTGAGACAGTCGCTGACGCAATCGCGGATGCTGTAAAGGGGAATGCGGATTATGCAGTGATCCCGCAGGAGAATACACTGGGCGGGGCAGTAGTCAATTATGTGGATGCTTTGATCGGTGAAGAAAATGTTTATGTCACAGGTGAAGTGATTCTTCCGATCAGCCAGACATTGATGGGAATTCCCGGCACGAAACTTGAAGAGATCAAAACAGTCTGTTCCCATGCCCAGGGCATCACCCAAAGCAAGGAATGGAGAAAAGAACATCTTCCGGATGCTCAGACTCAGGAAATGGCAAGCACAGCCGCTGCCGCAAGCTATGTGGCTGAAACAGGCGATCAGACAATTGCGGCGATCGCCGCACCTGCAGCCGCAGATCTCTATGGTCTTGAGGTGCTGGCTGAAAATGTTCAGATTACCGATACAAACAAAACCAGATTCTATGTTCTGACTGCATCATTACCGTCAGGAAATACATATCACCGTGCTGTATTTGTGGCGGATTGCGAAGCGAACCGGATTGATGATGTCATTATCGGTATTTCTGAAGCAGGGCTGGAGCTTGTGACAATCCATGACCGTCCGGAAGGAAGCTATCTTGGTTCCTATCATTACATCATTGAAGCTGAAAACAAAAACGGCGATGCAATCACATCAGAGCAGATCGAAAAAGTCAGAAAAATTCCGGAAATCCGGTATCTCGGCAGTTTCGATGTTATAGAAAAGAAAAACTGAAAATAAAAAACGGCACCCGATGAAAAAGGGTGCCATAAAACATAAAAAGCATCCTTCATCGGGATGCTTTTTTATGGCAGGGGTAGAGAGAATCGAACTCCCATCAGCGGTTTTGGAGACCGATGTACTACCATTGTACGATACCCCTAAAACAAAAAGTGACGCGTACGGGATTCGAACCCGTGAATGCCGCCGTGAAAGGGCGGTGTGTTAAGCCACTTCACCAACGCGCCAGGTGCTTATGTATAATAGCACGGGGTCAAGCATCGCGCAACTACTTTTTTAAAATTTTTTGATAGAAATATTCAATTTATATTTGCGGGTTCAGATGGTATGATTGTCGGGTGTCTATGGCAAAAAAGAAAAAGAAGTTTTCACTGCTGGGATGGCTCGTCTTACTGATTGTACTGAGCGTGCCTTTTACAGCAGCCGATATATGGTTTTACGGAACAAAGGATGAACGGACAAATGCGGATGTGATTATCGTGCTTGGGGCTGCGGCGTATGAAAGCGGCGTTACCCCGGTATTTGCGGAGCGCATCAATCATGCCGCAAATCTGTATAAGGAAGGCTATGCGGACAATGTGATCCTGACCGGGGGTGTTGCGGAAGGCAATCATATGTCCGACGCGGAGATCGCTTCCTATTATGCCGAAGAGGTCGGAATCAGTCCGGATGATCTTTATCTGGAAGAATTATCTTCCGTCACATTGGAGAATCTGAGATATTCCAAAGAGATCATGGATGAAAACGGATTTGAGACAGCGATCATTGTCAGTGATCCTCTGCATATGAAAAGGGCAATGGTCATGGCAAAGGACTGCGGCATTCAGGCGTATTCCTCACCGACTCCTTCCAGCCGCTACATCACGCTGTCCACCCAGCTGCCGTTTTTATGGCGGGAGACATATACGCTGATCGGATATATGCTGGCGCATATATTCTCCGTGGGCGGTTTCTGATCCATGCATGCCGTATGCTATAATACGGAAAGAACCGAAAGGATGGTTTTATGCTGAAACAGCCTGTCAGAACAAGTATTTCTGACTTTATAAAAACAACAATGGGATCGCAGTTTGTCATCCCTGTATATCAGAGAACCTACACGTGGAATCCGCAGAAGGAAACCGCGCGTTTTATGAGCGACCTGGAGGATCTGATTGAAAACAGAACATCCGCTCATTTTCTCGGTATCATTATCTATCTTGAAACAAGAATCTCCGCAATGTTCCGCCAGCTGCAGATTGTCGACGGACAGCAGAGACTGACAACAACATTTATTTTCCTTCTTGCCCTCAAGCGTGTCGCTGAAGAAAAGAAGGATAAAGAAACAGCCGGAATGATTGATGACTACTTCCTTTACAACCGCCATGCGGCACAGGGAAGCCTGAGACTCAAGCCGGCAGTTTCCACAGATGATGTCTATGCAAGACTGGTTTACGGAAGTGTCAATGATCTTTCCCGCAAGGAAAAGGAATCGGGCGTCTACCGCAACTATGATTTCATCATCCGCAGAATCCGTGAAATCGCGAAAAGGCATACACTGCTTGAAATTCTGGATTCTCTTTCCAGACTCGACATTCTCGAATTCCCGCTTTCGGAAACCGACAATGCCCAGCAGATTTTTGAATCAATCAACTCAACCGGCGCTCCTCTGACTTCGGCTGATCTCATCCGCAACTACGTGCTGATGAACCACACCGATGAAGTGCAGGAAAGACTGTATGAAATGTACTGGCAGCCGCTGGAGGAATATTATCCCGAATCCAGAAAGCTGGAAGAATTCTTCCGCTTTTATCTTGCGATCAAGACATATGAACTGCTCAACCGCAGAGATGTCTATGAAGGATTCAAGGAATTCTGGAACAGATGGCAGGATGATGCGGAGACAAAGCTCCGTGAAATCAACCGCTACTGCCGCTATTACCATGACATCTATATCGGACCGTGCGAAAACGAAGTCATTGAAAAGGCACTGGCCGATTTCAGAAGAAGCGATTCCGTCATGCCGGCACCGTTCTTAATGGAAATGTATCATCTTTTTGATGAAGGAAAGATTTCCGTCAACACAATGGTCGCAGAGATCCGTCTGATTGATTCCTATCTCACCAGAAGAGCGCTCTGCGGAAATGATTCTTCATCACTCAGCAGATATTTCCCGACATTGTTAAGAACCGTTATGACGGCGAAAAACCGCAACCGGAAACAGGATATTCTTTCTCTGACCAAGCTGCATCTGATCACCTACAACAAAGGCAAGACGCTTGCCATGCCTACCGATGATCAGCTGCGCACCCAGATGAAGGAACTCAACGCCTATTCCCTGATGTGCATCCGTCCGGTGCTGGAACGAATCGACTGCCGCAGTTGATACATCCGATCTGAATATCGAACACATCATGCCGCAGAATCCGAACAAATGGTGGGTGAAGAATTCCGGCACAAAGGATGAGGATGAATATACTTTCTATGCCAACCTGATCGGAAACCTGACACTGTGCGCTGTCTATGACAATTCCAGGATGGGCAACGAGGATTTCAATTATAAAAAGCAGATTCTCAAAAAGACCCTTCACATCCGCATGAATACGGAAATCCTGAAGAAGAGAACATGGACAAAGGATGACATTCTGAAACGCTGCGATGAACTGACAGAACAGATCATCCGGATCTATCCGTACAACGGTGCCAATGCGATCAGGGAGAAAACACACCTTGAGGTTGAAGAAGACCGCAGCACATGGTCATTGAACACACCGACCGTCAGTGCCAGGGCGATCAGGCTGGATGACGGAAAGATTGAAGTCATGTCCGGTTCGGTCATGAAGGAATACAGCCCCAGGGAAATGAAGAAGATGCGCAAGCTGTATCTTGATCTCGATGAAAGAGGCTATTTCCATTCCCTTGAAAACGGCAGATCCCAGTTTACACAGGGGTGTGTCTTTGACGATCTGAACACGGCTGCCCAGTTCCTGATGCACAGAGGCGGTGAAAACACCGCTGCCTGGAAACAGGACAGTGCCGCCCTCAAGGAAGAAGAAATCGTTGAGGAAGCCGCTGTTGCCGCAGCCGAAGATACTAAAGAAACTAAAGATACAAAACCGGCAAAGAAACAGAATGCGAAGAAAAAGCCGGCAAAGAAAACACCGGCCAAAAGAAGAACAGCTCAAAAGAAAGCGGCCCCGAAAACAAAACCGGGAAAGACGGAAAAAAGAGTCTTCCGGGCGAAAAAAGAAAAACCGGCCGCAGCCGCTCAGGGTGAATAATCACCCCCGCAGCGCAAACCAGTCCGTATATGTTTTAAATGCAGAAGGAACAGCCATACCGGCGAGTTCCTTTTTTGTGACAAGAAACATCGAATCCTTCTCAAATGTTGATGCGTCTTCCACCATGATTTCAAAAGCCTTCATATGCCATTCTTTATGCGTGAAGATGTGCTTTGAATCAGGCAGGGAATGAATCTTCAGCGGCACAAGACCGAGCTTTTCTGTTTCCTTCAATGCGTCAGCGCGGCTTAAATGTCCCTCAACTCCATAGAATTCATATAAGGAAGCCAGTAATCCGGTATCCGGTCTCTTATTCATCAGGAAACGTTCTCCATCCCGTATGACCAGCAGCGTTCTTTTTTCAACTGACCGTTTCTTCAAGGGGGAACGGTAAGGAATTTCAGATGTAAGTTTTTCCCTGCAGGCAATGCATGAATCATGAAGCGGACATGCTTCACAATGCGGGGCGCCATTGGGTACACAGACCACTTCGCCAAGTTCCATCAGTCCCTGATTCATAGAGGAAGCAGAAATATCCGGATGTTCAAGCAAAGGAACCAGATTCTTTTCCGCATTGTTTTTTGCGGCAGGAAGGCGGATGTCATCTCTTAAGCCGAGCAGTCTTGAAACAACCCGCAGTACATTTCCGTCAACTGCAGGAACAGGCTGTTCAAAGCAGATCGAAGCGATTGCCCCGGCAGTATAGGGACCGATACCGGGAAGCTTTTCCAGTTCTTCTTTATGATGCGGAAAGGATCCGCCATATTCCTCCATCAGTTTCATTGCGCATTTTTTCAGATTCTTCGCTCTGCTGTAATAGCCCATGCCTTCCCATAAGCGCATCAGTCTGTCATCATCGCATTCCGCCAGGGAAGCGATATCCGGCAGTTCTCTGCGGAATTCAATGAATTTCGGCTTAACGGCTTCAATTCTTGTCTGCTGCAGCATGATTTCACTCAGCCAGACATCATAAGGATTTCCGGTATCGCGCCATGGCAGGCTTCTTTTATTTTTCTCATACCAGTCCGCCAGTTTCATTGCCTGACTGACTGTAAGCGTGCTGTTTTCCATACAGCGGATTATATACCGTTTATCGCAAAAACTGCAAAGATGGTGCTATAATACAAAAGCAATGCGGCGTTAATTCAACGGCAGAATGTCAGCTTCCCAAGCTGAATACGCGGGTTCGATTCCCGTACGCCGCTCCATACACATGACCGGCGGATTCGGACCGAAGCTTGACTGCTTAAGAGAACACGTCGTTACATTCCTCTGCAGATATTCCAGATAATCTGTAAAAAAATGCCGGAACACATGATCCGGAAATAGCCAAATAAGACAGTGCCATGCGGGATATCCTGCATGGCATTGTTTTTCTTCGTGTTTCTGTTCTTTTCTTCCGCTTTCTCAGCTAAAATAGGTGCATGGAGAAACTGCTTCAAAAAGCAGTGAAAAGAGAAAGATCATGATTAAAGTACTTGTATTGAACGGTTCGCCTTCCGGGCAGAACAGTATTACGCTCTATACCGTTTTCTATATTCAGAAGTTTTTTCCGCAGTGCGAATTTGAAGTCCTGGACGTCGGACAGAGAATCAAATCGTATGAAAAGGATTTTTCAGAGTGCGAATCGAAGCTGAAGGAAGCAGATCTGATTCTTTTCTGCTATCCGGTCTATACCTTCCTGGTTCCTTCCCAGCTGCACCTTTTCATTGAACTGATCAAAGAACATGGAATTGATTTAGGAGGGAAATATGCCACCCAGATCACTACATCCAAGCATTTCTATGACATGACAGCCCATGCGTTCATTCAGGATAACTGCAATGATCTCTCTCTGAAATATGTCCGCGGATTATCCGCTGACATGGAAGATCTGATGAAGGAACAGGGACAGCAGGAAGCACTTTCCTTCTTCCGCTATGTTCTATGGTCTATGGAAAACGGCTTCTTTGAACCTGTTACCCGATTTGTTCATACGGAAGATCTGAAAATGCCTTCGGATGCTGAAGAGATTCAGGGAGCGGCGAAAGCAGGCAGGGCAGTGATCATTGCGGATCTGAAGGAAGATTCCGTCCGCTTAAGGAAAATGGTTGAGCGGTTTGAGAAGAAACTTGCGATGCAGGTAAATCTTGTCAATATTGAAGAATTCCCGTTTGACGGCGGATGTCTCGGATGTTTCCATTGTGCTTCAGACGGCAAATGCATTTACAAAGACGGGTTTGATGATTATCTGCGCAATACCATCCAGACAGCTGACGCATTGGTATATGCATTTGAAATCAAAGATCATTCCATGGGTTCCCGCTTCAAGATGTTTGATGACAGACAGTTCTGCAACGGCCACCGCACCGTGACGATGGGCAAGCCTGTCGCATATCTGATTGACGGCCATCTTGATGAAGAAGCGAATCTGAAAACCCTGATTGAGGCAAGAGCACAGGTCGGCGGAAATTATCTTGCGGCAGTCGCGTCAAGCGAACATGATCCTGACAGGGAAACCGATCAGGCAGCGGCAGCTTTAAGCTATGCATACCGGTATCAGTATCAGCCGCCGAAGAATTTCTACGGTGTCGGCGGATTAAAGGTATTCCGCGATCTGATTTATCAGATGCAGGGACTCATGAAAGCGGATCATGAATTCTATAAGGAACATGGCTTCTATGATTTCCCGCAGAAGCAGAAGGGAAAGATCGCGGCGATGTATCTGGTGGGATCCGTGATGCGCAATCCGAAGCTTTCAAAGAAAATCGGTTCAAAGATGACCGAAGGCATGATCATGCCCTATAAGCGTATTGTGGACAAAGCGAAATAGCAGATTTCAGGAACGGTGCATATCCGTTCCTTTTTCCATAAGTTTCACTGATATACCAGTTCAGAAGGCGGAATTGTTCCGTCTTTTTCTTCTGATTACCATAGAAGCAGGAGGGATGAAAGATGAGCGACAGAGAAGAAATCATCCGCTGCTATGAAGCAATGTATGACGGGGAAATCCGCAAGGATATCCCGTATCTGAAACAGTTTCTCGATGAGTCCTATATTCTGATCCATATGACCGGTGTAAAGATGAACCGTCAGGAATACTTCGACGCGGTAATGGACGGAACACTGAATTACTACTGGTGCGAACATGAACACGCAGATGTCAGAATCAATGGCGATCATGCGTATATGCGCGGCGATACAAAAGTGGAGGCGGCAGTTTACGGCGGCTCGAAACATGTCTGGAGACTGCGGCTGGACTGTGAATTTGTGAAAAAGGAAGGGAAATGGAAGATGACTCTGTCAAAGGCATCCACATACTGAATATGAAAGTGATACTGAATGGAAAAACATTTGCAGCCGAATGTGAGGAAAGCGGCACATTTCGGGATATTGAGGCGATGCTGCCGATGGAATTCAGAATGCGCAGAAACGGCGATGTGGAATTTACCGGAAAACTTCCTTCAAAGCCGCGCAATGACGGCAGGAAAGTTTCCCATACGCAGCCCAATGAAATCTACTATTACGAAGGATGGAATGTCTTATGCCTCAATTACAGGACATCGGATATTTCACCGTATACCGTTACATATGTCGGCACTGTTTCGGATCCGGAGTTTACGGAAATCCTGAAAAGAGCGGATGAACCGCTCTATGTGACAGTTGAAAAATAAAGAGAGGGAAATGCATATGAATGTACTGACAGTGTTTCTTTCCATGAAAGGTGAAAACATCGCCCCGGGAATGAAAATCGTAAATCTGGAAAAAGGCTATACCAATTGCGCGGCGGAATTTATTCAGCAGGTCACCGGCGGCGATCTGTTTGAGATTGAACCGGTCCGTGTCTACAATCCGGATCATATGAAAATGATTTATGAAGCCAAAGAGGAATTCGACCGCAATGAAAGACCGGCAATCAAGGCTTATCCCGAAAGCATTGACCAATATGATGTCATCTTCCTCTGCTTTCCGAACTGGTGGGCAACCATGCCGATGCCGGTATTCACATTCCTGGATCATTATGACTGGAACGGGAAAGTCATTGCACCGCTTGTCACAAGCGGCGGAAGCGGATTTGCCAATGCGCTGGATGATCTGAAAAAAGAATGTCCCGGCGCTGTGATCCTGGAAGGCATGGAAGTCCTTGGCCATGAAGTCAATGATTCGATGAAACAGATTCAGGACTGGGCATGGAAAACGGTACAGATGGAAGGCTTGAAGAAACCGGTCTATGAATTCCGTGAATTCAGCTGGGAAACCTCCTGGGAATTTCTGAATGCAGTCCGTACAATCGCAAAGGAAAAATACGGCAGACCGGTCAAGGTCCGCGTGACCTATGATGACAATATTATCTGTCAGTTCATTGACGGAACAGCAGCCGGCATTGAATTCCTGGACCGCAAGGAAAAAACCGTAAAGACAACCGGGAAACCTTCGATTGAACTTTACTGGCATGCACAGGAATATCCGGAACTTGCACAGGATGAAACACAGGCACCGTTCGGAGGTGCAGTTCCCTATATCGTAAACGGGGAAAACCATGGCGCATTCATTGTCAGCGGATTGCGCCATAGGGAAGACCATGATCTTCTGATGGAAGCTTTGGAAAGGGTAAAGGCAGGAAAATGAAATACAGAACACTTGGCAAAGATCTGAAAGTATCCGCAGTATCTCTCGGCTGCATGGGTATGACCCATGCCTATGGCGCTCCTTCCGATGAAAAGGAAATGATTGAGCGCATTCATGAAGCATTTGACATGGGCTATACCATGTTTGACACGGCCGAATGCTATACCGGCATCAATCCGGACGGCAGTATTGCATACAATGAGGAACTTGTCGGCAAAGCACTCAAAGATATCCGCGATCAGGCCGTGATCGCTACCAAATGCGGAGTCTTCTGGGACGAAAACGGAAAGATGATCCGCGACAGTTCTCCATCATCCATCCGCCGTTCCGTCGAAGGATCGCTTACAAAACTGAAAACCGATCATATCGATCTTTATTATCAGCACAGAATCGATGAAAATGTTTCTCCGGAAGAAGTCGCGGAAACGATGAAGGAACTGATGAAAGAAGGCAAGATCACGCATTGGGGCATTTCCGAAACCGATGAGGAATATCTCAGGCGTGCAAATGCAATCTGTCCGGTCACTGCGATCCAGAACCGCTATTCAATGATCACAAGGGAATATGAATCCATGTTTCCGGTGCTGGAAGAGCTGAATATCGGTCTGGTCGCTTTCAGTCCTTTGGCAAACGGATTCCTTTCCGGTGCCTATACAAAAAAGGATCATTTTACAGATCCTCTCGATTTCAGAAGCCATATGAAGCAGTATACAGATGAAGGCTTCGACGCGTACAGTGAACTGCTGAAACTGATTCACACACTGGCGCAGGAAAGAGGAGTCAGTGACGCGGCGGTTTCACTGGCATGGATGATTGACCGGAAACCGTATATCGTTCCGATTCCCGGTACCAGAAAATCATTGCGTCTGAAAGAAAATGCTTCCGCAGCGGATGTGAATCTCACCGTGGAAGAAATTGAAAAAATCGATTCGCTGCTCAACCAGCTGTAGATCACGGTGCCGGTCAGATGACCGGCATCTTTTATGATTCATTCCGTTCATTCAGGAAACTGATCAGCTTCTCATAGCGCGCAGTGTTTTTTCGCAGCATTACGCAATGATAGTGAATGGTTGCTTCGGGATCGAGAATTTTAATGAAAATACGGCTGCTGTTTTCCCTTGAGCGGAACAGACGGATTGTCAGATCCGATGCAAAAGCCGGAAGGGTGGACGCATTGATTACAGCACTTAAAGCTTCCAGGGAATCCTGCAGAACAAATCTTGAATCCGGCAGCATCTTTTCTGTCAGATCCTTCCATACGCCGATGTCACCGGCCATGACGAAAGTTTCACCGTTCATCTGGCTGAAGGTCAGTCCCTGATCTTTGAAAAGCGCAGCCGGATGGGCAGGAATCAGGGAAAAATACAGTGACTCGCTGCCGCAGGGAATACAGACGGTATCCGGATCCTCATATGCATGGGACAGGATGACAAAACCGTATTTTCCGTTTCTGAGTCCTTTCAGAAGATCCACTTCGCTTTCCATCTCCGAAGAGACTTTCATCTTCGGATAGATCTGGGTCAGATGCAGGGGCATTTCCATCATCGGTCCCGGCGTGCAGTAGCCGGCAGAAACAGTATGCAGGGAAGAATCATAATTCCGGATGGCAGTGATCATGTCCTGCTGGGATTCGAGAATTCTGGCAGCCATGGCAGCTGCCATTTTTCCGGTTTCATTGAGGGTGATTCTGTTTTTTGTCCTTTCAAACAGACTGACGCCGAGAATGTCTTCAAGCTTCTGCATGGAACGGCTTAAAGCCGGCTGGGAAATGTGGAGGTATTCAGCTGCTGCAGAGAGCGTGCCGCAGTCATGGAAAGCACACAGTGCTTCCAGAAGATAGGTTTCAATCATTTCAGCACTCCTTCACTATGCGTTTTGATTATAGCACAGTTAACCAACCGGCATTGTACAAGGGGTTGAAAAATCATTATCCTGTAAGTGTAAACAAAAGGAGATACAGAAATATGGAATACTTGACACTCAACAACGGACACAAAATGCCGATGGCAGGAATCGGAGTCTTCCTTCTTAATCCTGAAGAAACTGAACTCTCCGTCCTCAGCGCTCTGGCTGACGGCATCCGTCTCATCGACACTGCCAACGGCTATATGAATGAAAGAGCAGTCGGCCGTGCCATCGCAAAGAGCGGCGTCGCAAGAGAAGACATCTTCCTTGTCACAAAATTATGGCCGACAGTTTACACAGATGAAAATGCAATTGATGAAACACTGGCAAGACTCGGCACGGATTATGTCGATCTGCTCTTCCTCCATCAGCCGGCAGGCGACTGGAGAGCAGGCTATAAGATGATGGAAAAAGCCTATAAGGAAGGCAAAGTCAAAGCGCTCGGCGTTTCCAACTTCCCGATTGACTGGCTGAAGGAAATCATTGAAACAGCTGAGATCAAACCGCAGATGGTTCAGGTTGAAGCACATCCTTACTATCCGCAGACAGAACTGAAGAAGGTTCTTGCGGAAACAGGCATGGGTCTGATGGCATGGTATCCGCTCGGACACGGCGATAAGAATCTGATCAATGAACCGGTCTTCACAAAGCTGGCTGAAAAGTACGGCAAATCCAATGCCCAGATCATTCTGAGATGGCATGTACAGTCCGGCAATGTCATTTTCCCGGGCTCAAAGAATCCGGCTCATATCAGAGACAACTTCAACATCTTCGATTTCTCTCTGACAGATGAGGAAATGGCAGAGATCGCTGCGGTTGACAAGAACGTCCGCTACTACAACGCGACAATTGAAGACGCACAGAAATACGCAAAAATGGCAATGGACTTCAGTGCCCAGGAATAAGGAGAACAAACATGGAATACGTAACATTGAATACAGGCGCAAAAATGCCTCAGGTCGGCTTCGGTGTCTTCCAGATCCCCGATCCCGATGAATGCAAAAGAGTAGTGATCGATGCCATTAAGGCAGGCTACCGTTCCTTCGACACAGCTGCTTCCTACATGAATGAAGAAGCAGTCGGCGCTGCGATCAAGGAAGCAATTGAAACAGGCCTTGTCACAAGAGATGAACTGTTCATCACATCCAAGATGTGGGTCCAGGATATGAAGAACTACGACATGGCAAAGAAGGCGATCGATACATCCCTGGAAAAGCTCGGTCTTGAATATCTCGATCTCTATCTGCTCCATCAGGCTATGGGCGATTACTTCTCCGCCTACAGAGCAATGGAAGATGCATATAAAGAAGGAAAACTGAAGGCAATCGGTGTTTCCAACTTCTTCCCGCATGTTCTGATGAATCTTGTTGAGAATGTGGAAATCAGACCGGCTGTCAACCAGGTTGAACTCCATCCGTTCTTTGCCCAGACTGCAGCCCTTGAAAACATGAAGGAACTCGGCATCCAGCCGGAGGCATGGGCACCGCTGGCAGAAGGCAGGCACGGCATCTTCACAGATCCGGAACTGACTGCGATCGGCGCAAAATACGGAAAGAGCGCAGCCCAGGTTGTTCTCAGATGGAATGTGCAGAGAGGCGTCGTCATTCTTCCCAAGAGCACAAAGCCGGAAAGAATGGCACAGAACAAGGATCTCTTCGACTTCACACTGACCGATGAGGAAATGGAACAGATCACAGCCAAGTCCCTGGATCATTCCGAAATCATCAACCACTTTGATCCCAAACTTGTTCAGTTCCTGAACAGAAGAAATATTCATGACTGAGGAAAAGAATATGCAGGAAAAACTGTTTGCACTGTCTGACGCATTCTGGAATGCGATGAAGAACCGGGATGGCGAAACGATGTATGCGATCGCCGATCCGGCATGCAATTTCGTACATATCGGAACCAATGCGAATCTCGATAAGGAAGTGAAGTATTACACAGACGGCATCTTCCAGCCGACAGACATCACTGTTCATAACCGCGAACTCCACGCTTTCGGCGATACCGCGATCGTGCTGACCGATGTTGACTACGGTCTGATGCTGGACGGCAGCCCGACAACCCATCACTTCATGGTGACAGAGGTCTATCAGAAGCAGAGCGAAGACTGGAAACTCATCCAGTTCACATTTACAGCTCTTGTTCATTAAAAAAGAAAAATCAGGCTTCTGATCACGGAGTCTGATTTTTGAAAAGGAGAGAAATCATGGAAAACAGAATTCAGCTGAATAACGGCCTTGCGATTCCCCAGCTCGGTTTCGGCACAATCGGCCAGACCGGTGATCTGATCATCGATAATGTGGCTTTTGCACTGCATCATGGCTATGAACTGATTGACACAGCCAACCGTTACGGCAACGAAACAGAAGTCGGTCTGAGTCTGAAAAAATCCGGGTTGAAACGGGAAGATTACTTCCTTGAGACAAAGCTCGGACCGACCCTTTATGAAAAGGATTCCGTGGTTGATGATACATTGAAAAGACTCGGCGTTGATTATATTGATGTCATGCTGCTGCATCATCCGGTAAACAATTATCTCTATGCCTGGGGCATGCTGGAAAAGGCATACAAAGCAGGAAAAATCCGGGCGATCGGACTTTCCAACTTCCAGACAGACCAGATTCAGGAAGTGATTGACAGCAGTGAAATCAGACCGATGATCATGCAGGTGGAATGCCATCCGTATTTCCCGGCTGAGACAAGAAAGCCGTACTGCGATGCCAATGGGATCCGTCTGCAGTCTTGGTTCCCGCTGGGACACGGTTCTCCGGAAATGCTCAGCGAACCTGTTCTTGTACAGATGGCTGAAAAATACGGAAAGAGCACTGTGCAAATCGTGATCAGATGGCATCTGCAGATGGGCTTCGGCCTGGTGCCGGGTTCAAAGTCCCATGCCCATATTGAAGACAATGCGAAGGTATTTGATTTCGCATTGACAGAAGAAGAAATGAAGCTGATCGAAACATTGAACAAGCATGAACCGTTCTATAAAGTGACGGAGGAATCCCTGCATCTGATGGCTGTGACCAAATGCAATTTTGAGGAATAATGATGAAAGTTCTGCTGATTAACGGCTCTCCGAAGGCGGATGGGTGCATCGACACGGCGCTGAAAATTGCATCCGAGGTCTTTGCGGAAAACGGAATTGAATCTGAAATCATTCATATCGGAAACAAAGACATCCGCGGATGTATCGCCTGTCTTTCCTGCCGGAAAACAGGCAGATGTGTCTTCAATGATATTGTCAATGAAACATATGCGAAACTGGTCTGTTTTCATTGTATGCATGAATCCAATATGTCAAAATGACATCAGAAGAAACAGGAGTGCATAATTGTATGAATAACGGACTGAAAATCGTCACCATCGGCGGCGGATCCAGCTACACCCCGGAACTGATGCAGGGGTTTATCAAACGGTATGAAACACTGCCCGTCAGGGAAATCTGGCTGGTGGATATTCCCGAAGGAGAAGAGAAACTGAACATTGTCGGCGCACTTGCACAGCGGATGTGGGATGCTTCGCCGTATGACGTGAAAGTGCATCTGACATTAAACAGAAGGGAAGCGCTGAAGGATGCTGACTTTGTCACAACCCAGTTCCGCGTCGGCCTGCTCAATGCCAGAATCAAGGATGAAAGAATTCCGCTTTCCTACGGCCAGATCGGACAGGAGACTAACGGGGCAGGAGGAATCTTCAAGGCTTTGCGAACGATCCCTGTCATCATGGATATTGTCAGGGATATGAAGGAGCTCTGTCCGGATGCCTGGCTGATCAATTTCACCAATCCTTCCGGGATGATCACCGAATCCGTCATCCGCAGAGCCGGCTTTGAAAAATGCATCGGCTTATGCAACGGTCCGATCACTGTGATGAAGGAAGAACCGGAGATGCTCGGCGGAAAGCAGGAAGACTATTCGTGGCGGTTTGCCGGCCTCAATCATTTTCACTATCACCGTGTGTGGGACAGACAGGGAAATGAAGTGACTTCGGAAATTCTCAGACTGATGTCTGAAGATGACAGAACCAATATGGCCAATGTTCATGATGTGGCCTATCTTTCCGATCAGCTGGATGCGATGAACTGCATTCCGTTCAGCTATCACAGATACTATTATCTGTATGAAGAAATGCTTCAGCACCAGATAGAAGATTACGGAAAAGGAACCACCAGAGCGGAGAATGTCAAAAAGGTAGAAGACGAACTCTTTGAACTCTACAAAGATCCTGCTCTTCATGAAATGCCTGAACTGTTAATGAAAAGGGGCGGAGCCTATTACAGCGACGCAGCCTGCGAAACCATTCATAACATTTACAGAAATACCGGCAGTCTCATGGTCGTCAATACAAAGAACAGGGGAGCTGTTTCCTGTCTGCCGTATGACTCCATCGTGGAAATCAGTTCGCTGATCAATGCGAAAGGAGCTTCACCGCTTGTCTGGGGTGATTTTGAACCGTCGGAAAGAGGATGGCTGCAGATCATGAAGGCAATGGAGGAATGTGTGATTGAAGCGGCAGTGACAGGTGATTACGGTATGCTGGTAAAGGCTTTCCAGATCAATCCGCTGATCCGCCATGGCCATGGCGCAAAGGAAATGATGGATGAAATGCTTGTCGCAAATGAGAAATATCTTCCGCAGTTTGCCGAAAAAATCAAAGAACTGAAGGAACAGGGAACTGTCATCCATGATGAAAAGGTAAGACAGCTTTGTGAACAGGGGCTCTGATTTTTCTGCTATACTGAATACAGAAACCGGAGAAAAATATAATGAAAACACTGTATCTGATGCGTCACGGTCAGACCATGTTCAACGTTGCCCACAAGATTCAGGGATGGTGCGATGCGCCTTTGACCGATCTCGGCAGAGCACAGGCGGAAGTCGCCGGAGAATGGTTCCGTGAGAGGAACATCACATTCGACTATGCTTTTTCATCCACCTCGGAAAGAGCGGCGGACACTCTGGAAATCGTCACCGGAGGACAGATGCCGTATGAAAGAATCCGCGGTCTGAAGGAATGGTTTTTCGGAAAGCTCGAAGGACATGATGAATCGCTCAATCCATCTTTCCCCTACGGCGATCAGTTCAAACAGTACGGCGGGGAAGGCGAGAAGGAATTTCAGGACCGCTTCAACAATGCCGTAACCGGCATCATGAATCTTGCGGAAGATAATACATCGACATTGATCGTTGCCCATGGCGCCGCATGCGGTCAGTTCTTCAACAAATGGCAGGCATACACACTGATTCCCAGGAAAACAGGCATCGGAAACTGCGCAATTTTCAAATATTCCTATGACGGAGTTGTCTTTATCTGTGAAGATGTTGTCATCCATGACTTCTCTTCCCTCGATCGCGAACTCGCAAAATCCGTTTACATTACGGACAGGAGATAAAGTATGACAGACAGAGAGATGTATGAAATTTACCGGAAATGGATTCTTGAACAGACGGATCCCGCTTACCGCATTGAAGAAAAAAGCGAAGATGAAATCGATTTTGCGACAGACTGTGCGGTCGGCCATGTGCAGTTCTATCATCTTGAATATGAGATCTGCGCTCTGACAATTGAATCCGAAAAAGCAGATGAACCGCTGTTCTTCCTGCATTTTGAAATCAAGGATCTTGAGCATGCAAAAGAACTGTTCACCCAGATGATCGCATCATTGAAAAAGGCAGGGGAAGATACCAAAGTCAAAGTGCTGTTAAGCTGCACTTCCGGCTTTACCACATCCTTCTTTGCGGAAAAGCTGAACGGAGCTGTGCAGACGCTGGGCCTGGACTATGATTTCTCTGCAGTTCCCTACACCAATCTGTTTGAAGCGGCTATGGACAAGGATGTGATCATGCTGGCACCGCAGATCGGCTATCTGCTCAAAAAAGCGCAGGAAGTCCTCAAAGACAAAATCATCATTCAGATTCCGGCTGATGTATTTGCGACCTACAATGTCACAAGAACGGTCGATCTGATCAAAGAGGAACTGGACAGAAAAGAAAAGACAGAAGAAGTCATTGAAGATATTCATGATCCTGAATGGGACAGCTCGATCGCGATTGTGGCGATTATCCGCAGAAACCGCAAATTTGAAATCCATTACCGCGGTGCGGATCTGGAAGCACCGATTGAGCGCGGTGTCGTCGTCAAGGATGAACTGGACTTAAGAGATCTTGAAGACGTGCTCGATGTTCTCTTCATCAAACATCCGCAGATCAAAGGCGTGGCGATTGTGGCACCGGGTGTTGTTTTTGATGGCAGACTCACACTTCCGACAGTCAGAATCTTCGATGTCGATGTGGTCGGAGAATTCACAAAGAAATACGGACGGACATTTGTCTTATGCAATGATGCCAATGCGTCTGCGGTCGGTTATTATGCCAACCACCGTGACTGCGGCAATCTTCTTGCCTATTATCATCCGCTGGGCAATGTGGTCGGCGGAGCCGGTCTTGTCATCAACGGCATGCCGGTTTTCGGAAAGAAGGATTTTGCCGGTGAATGCGCAAATTATCTGAAAACACTGAATTTCTCCGAAGACAGATATGATCTTTCCAGAACACCGGAAGGCATCGTTGAACTGATCACCAAGCTTGTCCTGCCGATGATCTGCACAATCGGTCCGGATACCCTGGCGGTGTACTGTGACCTGCTTACAGATCCGGAAGAACTGAAGGAAAGCCTGAAGAAATATATCCCGGAACGTCATCTTCCGGAAATCGTCAAAATGGACAGCCGCTTCTGGGAACTGTTCTACGGCGCAGGCGTTCTGCTGTACAATGTGCTGCATGGCACCAGCAAATACCGTGAAGACCTGAACGAATACAGAAACAGATAATCCGGAAAAACGAAGAAAGGGTACCGCAGCGCGGTACCCTTTGTCTGTTACTGCAGGATGTAAATTCAGACTGTTTTTCTTTTCGCCTGTGCCTGGATATACAGCAGACTGAACAGGGAGATGATTACCAGGACAATACCGCCGATGACGGAAACGGCATAGGAACCGGTTAAGTCATAAAGGAATCCGATCAGTGTCAGACCGATTGCGGAGGCAACGCTTGTAACAAGTGTAATGACGGAGTATGCCTGTCCGTACTGTCTGTCGCCATAGATGGTTCTTGTGATCATGGAGACACCGAGCGAACCGATTGAGAAACATGTTCCGTACAGGAAACCGCCGGCCATCAGAGGGAGCGTTCCACCCGGATTGAGCAGAATCAGAACAAGGCCTGAAACAGAAGCTGCCAACATGAGGATGACACCGCGGAACGCACCGATTTTGTCGGAAAGCGCGCCGAGGATAAATTTGGAAGCGACATTGCCGATCATCGATGCAGACAGCAGTGCGGCACCGGCAGAAGCCGCATAACCATAAGCCTGAGCCAGAGAGGACAGGTGAGAGGAAAGGCTTGTCAGAAGGACAATGCATAAGACAAGCATGACCAGCGCCGCAAACAGCGGTGATCTTGTTGTATATGGCAGATCCAGATTGGCAGGTGCTGCTTTTGTGCTTCCTTCCTGTGCATCATTTTCACCAAGCGGACGAAGGCCGATGTCCTGCGGCTTCAGCGGGACAAAGAGAAGGCTCGGAATGATGCATAAGACAATGAAGATGACATAGCCGATATAGGTTTTCTGCCATCCGAAATTTTCGATCAGTCCGGAAAGAATCGGAGATGCAATAGCGGAACCGATCCCGGAAAAGCTCAGCGCAATTCCGGTCAGCGTACCGCGGTAGCGGACAAACCAGTTGCCGATAAACATGGTGATAATCATCATCGAAACAGCCGCAAAACCGACACCTCTGACGGCAGCCGCCAGATTCATGACGAATGTGTTGGGAGCCAATGCAATTCCGAATCCGGAAATCATGATCAGAACCGCTCCGGCTTTGAGAATATTTTTGATCTGAACATTGCGTGAGATCATTTTTGCGACAAACGGTGTACCGAGACCGACAATCAGATTGGAAATTGACATGTGCAGAGTGATACTGCCCTGACCGACCTGCATGGCATCTGCCATCGGTTTGTAGAAGACTCCGTATGCATTGACCATTCCCATGGCTCCGCATGCCATCAGGCATGTGCATACGGCTGCGAGTACATACATAAAGCTGCCCTGTTTTTTCATAAACGTTCCTGCTTTCTTTTTTCTGTCTATACTATATGCCAAAATGTGAATAATCTGAAATACTTATGATATATTGTAGTTGATAAAATAATTTTATGGTATGACTTATGGAACTCAGAACACTCCGGTATTTTCTGGCAGTAGCCAGGGAAGAAAACATGACTGCAGCCGCAAACAGCCTTCACATCTCACAGCCGGCGCTTTCCTATCAGATCGCGGAACTGGAAAAAGAAACAGGAAAGCAGCTTTTTCTGCGCATGGGACGGAAAATGATCCTGACTGAAGACGGTATGTTTCTGCGCTCAAGGGCAGAAGAAATCGTTGCCCTGACAGACCGTACGGAAACGGAACTGAGCGAAGGCACCTCTGAGGTGCATGGCGAAATTTATATCGGTGCTGCCGAGAGTCTTTCACTTCATTCCCTGGCAGAAGTCATCGCAGATTATCATCAGGAATATCCGCATGTTGTATTCCGTTTTTACAGCGGTACCCTGGATGATGTATACGAAAAGCTGAACCGGGGGACGATTGACTTTGCCGCGGTCGTTGAACCGTTTCAGCCGGATGGCTGTGAAGTGATACCGATGCCGTCCTTTGACCGGATGGGAATTGTCATCCGCCGCGATCATCCGCTGGCAGAAAAGAATGCAGTCTGTGCTGATGATCTCTATGATCTGCCGCTGATCCTGACGACAAGAAGAAGTCTGCAGGAAAAGCAGTATGCACAGATGCTGGGAATTCCGCCGGAGCACTTCAATGTTACCGCAAGCGGAAATCTGATTTTCAATCTGGCAATCCTGGCTGAGCATGGAATCGGCGCCATCCTGACACTTGAAGGTCTGATCAGCGATCATGAAAATTCGTTCCTTACATTTATCCCGTTAGATCCGCCTGTCAGCCGCAGTCTCATCTTCACTTATAAGCAATACAGGCCCTTCACCAAAGCCGCAAATCTGTTTCTGGATGCAGTGAAGCAGGCATTTCTGATTCGGCAGGGTGACTGACTGCTGCCGGAAACGGATACCGTGTGTACATTGAAAAAACAGAAAGATGAAACTATGATTAATGCGCATCACAGAAAGGAGAATGTTTTATGTCCTCATGTATTATGACATTTCATATTTCCATCGACCGTGAGAAGATTTCACGCATGGTTTCTCCATACGGAAGCGCGGTCATCATTCCGTTTTCCGGCAGTGTGAATTCGGAGCATTTCAAAGGGACTGTTCTTCCCGGGGCAGCAGACGTGCAGACCGTGGATGCCTGCGGTGTCCGCCATATGTGCGCTAAATATATGTTTGAAGGAATTGATAAAGAAGGAAGATCCTGCCGTCTGTTTGTCGAAAACAACGGCTGGTTCCGCGATACCGTGAAGGAAGAATACTTCCACGCACAGCCTTCTTTTATGAGCGATTCCCCGTATCTTTCAGAGCTCCTTTCCAGACCGGTATACCGTTCGGAAGGCCATTCCACCCCGCAGGGTGTGGATATCATGATTTTCGATGTTTCACAGGAGAGAAAATGGGAAGAACCGGAGGAAGTAAAGAAGCCTGCAAATGATCCCTTCTTTGACACATTGATTGTCAAAGCAATCGATGATGAAAAAGCAATTGAAGAAGCGGCCAGGATCATGAAGGAAGAGAAAGTGAAGAAGCTTGTTTACTTCAGTGCATCGGAAAAGCAGGCATTCTGTGCAGAGGAACCCAATGAGGAAATCATTGCCGGTGTTCTGCATGACATCAGGGGAACGATGCAGATGGGATTTATGGTCAATGAAAAAGGACAGCTTGCGGCAATTGCCTGGATTGCCGGAAAGATCCGCAACATTGAAGATTCCAGTCTGACCGTTTTTGCCGAAATCTTTGAGGAAACCGGCGGATCAAAGTATTTTGAAAGACCTCTCAACCGCTATCCAAGATGGCGCATTCAGGAATTCTGAAAAAACACAGAGCCATTTGTCAGAACGGCATCCGCATGCATGTTATGATGAAATCAGCAGAAACAGGAGGTTTCAGTCATGAATTATGAAATCATTCAGATGAACCGGAATACATGGCGGATTGAAGACGGCGGCGTCCGTTTCTTCCTTCTTGCCGGAAAAGAAAAAGCATTGCTGGTCGATTCCGGTATGACGGTCGCCATAGCAAAGGAAATTGCGCAAAGCCTGACGGATCTGCCGCTTTTCCTGCTGAACACCCATGCCGACAGGGATCATATTGCATGCAATGATCAGTTTGATCAATTTTACATGCATCCGGATGAAGAAACGGTATACAGAAGATCCGGCAAGCCGGGAAAGATTCTGCCGGTCAGGCAGGGCGATGTGATTGATCTCGGTGAAAGAAAACTGGAAATCATTGAACTGCCCGGTCATACTCCCGGCAGTATTGCCGTTCTCGATATCAGCAGCCGGGTATTGATCAGCGGCGATCCGATCCAGAGAAACGGCAGGATCTTCATGTTCGGCTCCCACCGCAATATGAATGCATATATCGAAAGTCTGGAAAGACTGGAAAAAAGAATTGAAGATTTCGATGAAATCTGGCCGTCCCACGCGGATATTCCCATCAGCACCGATACAATCGGCATGCTGAAGGAAGGGGCGAAAGATATCCTTGCAGGAAAAGTGCAGGGACAGGATACAGAAATGCACGGTCATAAAATCAAAGCATATGACCTTGGATTCTGTACGATTCTTGGTGACTGACAAAAATCAATAAAATACATGAAAAACGGAGTACTGAGTGCAGCAGTACTCCGTTTTGTCTGTGGAATGAAACAGATGGAATCAGATTTCCATCGCTGTGCGGTAAGCTTTGTAAATTGCCCACTTGGCATCTTTCGCAGCTTCCGCATCGCCGATGACATAAACTTTTTCCGCAAGGCCTTCGGCATCAAACGGAACATACGGTTTGGAACCAAGGGCCAGGATGACAGTATCGAATCCGTCGAGTGTGATTTCTTCGCCATTGCGTTCAGCTCTGACACCGCCCGGAATGAATTCGAGAACTTTCGTATTGGTGTAGACTTCGATTTCTTCCTGCTTGATTCTTTCGAGCATCGCGTTGCGTACGGTCAGGTAAAGCGTCGGAACAATTTCCGGCAGCATCTCGACAATCGCGACTCTGGAGCAGTAATCGGTTGCGTATTCAGCTGTTTCCGCACCGACTTCACCGCCGCCGATAATGAGTGCACTCTTCTGCAGAACAGGAGTGCCGAGCAGGACATTGTTGGCCAGCACAACGCCGGTTTCTTCAAGACCTTTGATCGGCGGGACGGAAGGCTTCGCTCCGGTTGCCATAATGACGACATCCGGATTGAGTTCCTTGATGATTTCAGGTGTTGCTTCGCAGTTCCATCTCATGTCAACACCGTTCTTTTCGCACATGTGCAGCATGTAGCGGATTTCTCTTGTGAGCGGCTGCTTGAACGGCGGGTATGCCGCAATGCGCAGCTGTCCGCCGGCCTGCAGCTTGTCGTTCTTTTCAAGCAATGTGACATCGTGGCCTCTGTAGGCGCTCATCCATGCCGCGGTCATTCCGGCAGGACCGGCACCGACAACAACGACCTTCTTCGGTTCTGCTGTCTTTGTGAGCATGCGGTCAGCTCTGTGGCTGGACTGCGGGTTGTACATACATCCGACACCCCAGTCACCCGGCATCAGATTTTCAGGATAGTTGAATTCCATGCATCTCTGCGTGCAGCCGATGCAGGGGATGATGTCCTCAATGGCTCCGCCGACTGCTTTGTTGGGGAATGCAGGATCCGCGATTGACTGACGGCCCAGGGATACGGCGTCGCAATCACCTCTGCGGATTGCGGTTTCAATGGTGAACGGATCATGGAACAGACCGACGGAGATGACAGGAATGTCGACTGCTTCCTTGATTCTCTTTGCGCTGGCGAGGTTCCATCCGGAAGGCCATGCGGTAGGCGGAACGATGGTTTCCCATGTCTCATAGGTTCCTGCGGAAATGTGCAGGGCGTCATAGCCGTATTCTTCCAGCATTGCCGCATAGACAATGGTTTCTTCCATTTCAAGACCGCCGATTCTGTTTTCCTTGGAGGAAAGACGGGCAGTGACAGCGAAATCTTCGCCGCATGCTTTCTTGATGCCTTCGCATACAAGCTTCATGAAGTAAGCGCGTCCTTCCACGCCGCCGCCGAATTCATCGACACGCTTGTTGGAACGCGGGGAGAGGAACTGGCCGCCCATGTAGCCGTGGGAAGCGTGGATTTCAACGCCGTCAAATCCTGCTTTCTGCATGCGGACTGCCGCATCGACATAATGCTGGATCAGTGCGTATACTTCTTCGGTTGTGAATTCATGCGGTGTTTCACGGTTTGTCGGGCAGGGAACAGATGAAGGAGCGACAACCTTTCCGGCCATAGCCGAAACGGTTTCACGTCCTGCGTGATGGAGCTGAACGATGGTCTTCGCGCCGTTTTCATGAATGACGGAAGCCAGTTTTGTCATGCCGGGAATGCAGTCATCGGTCCATCCGGCAGGCTCGCACGGCATACCGACACCGGTCGGTTCAACGGCTGTGATTTCAATGATGACCAGACCGAAACCGCCGGCTGCACGTGCTCCGTAGTAATCGAGTGTGGGCTGGTAGACAAAGCCTTTCGGATCGAATACACCGGAGTCCATTGCCGGGACGATCAGACGGTTCTTAATGTCGACACTGCCGATTCTGTAAGGTGAGAAAGTGTGATTAAAGCGCATAATTGTGTCCTCCTTATGATTAAAAATGCGCGTAAAACCTTCCGCTGAAGAAAGTATAAATTGTCGGTTTTTATGATCTGTTTCTCTTCGCTTTCAATATAGTTCCGCTGATTGAAAAATGGAACAGACAGAAAAAGGAATGTGTGAGTTAAATGACAGAGACGGATCTGTCAGTCATTTAATTGTTTCGGTCTTTTCACTGGGAAGAATACAGGAATACCGATACAATATCGGTGACAGTGGAGTGTATCATCTTATGAATGAAAAGAAACTCGGGTTCGGCATGATGCGCTTACCGCGCAGAGGAATGTCCATTGACATCGCTGAGACATCGGAAATGGTCGATCTGTTTCTCGATGCCGGCATGACCTATTTCGATACAGCATTTGTCTATCCGGGATCGGAAAAGGCAGTACGCAAAGCGCTGGTTGAAAGACATCCGCGCGATTCCTATACAATCGCGACAAAACTCATGGCTTCCGCTGTACCGACGGAAGGAATGGCTAAAAAAGAACTGGAAACATCCTTAAAACGTCTCGGTACAGACTATGTCGACTATTATCTTCTGCATTCCCTGATGAGTTCCAATTATCAGAAATACGAAAAATATCATCTCTGGGATTTTGTGAAGGAACAGAAGGAAAAAGGCGTCATCCGCCATATCGGCTTCTCGTTCCATGACGGTCCCGAACTGCTTGAAGAAATCCTGGCTGCCCATCCGGAAGCAGAATTTGTACAGCTGCAGATCAACTATGCAGACTGGGAAAATCCTGATGTGCAGTCCCGTGCGGTTTATGAAACTGCCCGGAAATTCGGCAAGCCGGTTGTGATCATGGAACCAATCAAGGGCGGCAAGCTTGCGGATCCTCCTTTTGAAGTGAAAAAACTCATGCAGAAAGAAAATCCGTATATGTCTCCTGCTTCCTGGGCCATCCGTTTTGCGGCTTCTCTGGATGGGGTCAGAGCTGTTCTTTCCGGCATGTCAGCGGTTGAGCAGATGAAAGACAATCTTTCCTATATGAAGGATTTCGTACCGTTAAGCGAAAGCGAGCAGGCAGTGATCCGCAAAGCACAGGCAATTATGGGAAAATCTGTTTCCATTCCGTGCACTGCCTGCAGCTACTGCACGAAGGGCTGTCCGATGCAGATCCCGATTCCGGAAATCTTTGCGGCGATGAACAAGCGTCTGGATCAGGGAAGAATCGAGGAGGCTAAAGCGGATTATGCAGACATCCTGGCCAAGGGAAAAGGAGCGGACGCATGTATTGAATGCGGACAGTGCGAAGCAGCCTGCCCTCAGCATATTGCGATCATTGAGCAGCTGAAAAAATGCAGGGAAGGGCTTTCCGGTTGACAAATACAGTCAACATCATGGAAATCTTCATGGCATCAGTGTAAAATCAATACAGAAAACCGCGTTCAGAAGAGCGCACTGAAAGGAGTCAAGAATGACTGATACAACAAAATATGTACCGTATGAAGAAAGAACCGGAAACGAATCCATCGTCTACTTCACAAGAGATCTTTCCGCAAAGGGAATCCAGAAGGCATTCGATAAAGTCAATGCGAATATCACAGGAAAGGTAGCGATCAAGCTCCATACCGGCGAAAAGAACGGACCGAACATCGTTCCTTCTTCCTGGGTAAAGGAACTGCGTGAAAACGATCCGGTCCTGAAGGACTCAACAATCGTGGAAACCAATACCTTCTATGCCGGCGACCGCTATACAACCGAACAGCATCTTGAGACACTTAAGGTCAACGGCTGGGATTTCTGCCCGGTTGATATCATGGATGCGGAAGGAACAGTTGATCTGCCGGTCAAAGGCGGAAAATGGTTCGACCATATGACACATGGCAAGACCATGGTTGATTATGATTCATTGTTTGTTCTGACTCACTTCAAGGGCCATGCAATGGGCGGCTTCGGCGGATCCAACAAGAACATCGGCATCGGCTGTGCAGACGGCAGAATCGGCAAGGCTATGATTCATGCAAAGAACGGCAATGACTGGGGCGTTGTTGAAGATGAACTGATGGAAAAGATCACAGAATCCACAAAGGCAACCATCGACTTCTTCGGAAAGAACATCTGCTATGTCAACGTCATGAGAAACATGAGCGTTTCCTGCGACTGCGAAGGTACAGCAGCTCAGCCGGTTGTCACACCGAATGTCGGCATCCTGGCATCCACAGACATCTGCGCAATCGATTCCGCATGTGTAGACCTGATCTATGCAATGTGCGAAAAGGATCATAAGGATCTCGTTGAGAGAATCGAATCCAGACACGGACACAGACAGCTGTCCTACATGTATGAAATGGGCATGGGCAACCGCCGCTACATCCTCATCGATCTCGACAATGAGGAAGCACGCATCACACCGGCGAAAGCGGTTGAAGGCGTTGTACCGTTCAAACTGATCAAATAAAAAATCCGCAGAAGCGGTAAACAAGCATTCCAGAAGGCATGCGCGAAACGCGTATGCTTTCTTTTTTGCAGGAAGGGGAATTCAAAATGAGAAAAACAAGAAGTATTGTACTGACCGGACTGATGATTGCCATCGGCATCGTCATTGTCACGATACTGAAGAATTTCGGCGGCCAGCCGATTCTGCGCCTGTTTTCACCGATGCACTTTCCGGTGCTGATCGCAGGCCTTGTGATCGGACCTGTCGAAGGGCTGATCTGCGGCCTTGTGACGCCGGCGCTTTCCTATGTCATCAACCAGCTGCCGCCCAACGGACCGTTTGCGATGATGGCGGAACTCGGCGTGTATGGCCTTGTGACAGGTTTATGCATGAAGGCATTTAAAAATGATAAAGGAATTGTCAGAATCTATCTTTCCCTGATTGCGGCAATGATTCTCGGCAGAATTGCCGGAGGTCTTGTGACAGGATTCATCCTGAATGCGGGAGAATATTCCTTCTCCGCATGGATCAGCGCTTATTTTGTGGGCACCGCGCCGGCAATCATCGCGGATCTGATCCTGATTCCGGTGATTGTCAAAGCACTGCAGAGAGCTGGGCTTGCGGGAAAATAAAAGGCATAAAATTCAGACGGCTGAAATGCCGTTTTCTTTCTGCGTTAAAGCGCATTGTTGTATACTTTGAATGATGAGTACAGAAAACAATAACAGCATGTATAGAAACACAATGCGTCTTTCAGCCGGTGATATTGCCCATGCGGAAGAATTTGCGAAGCAGATTGATCTTTCCGATACGATGGCAGTCCTGAAATACGGGAACCAGGCGCAGAATCATGTCAGCAGCTATGCGGATCATTCGCTTTCCGATCTGCCCCAGCATGATTATGAAGAAATCAGCGCCGATCTGAACAAGCTGAAAAAGAAACTGAATGCTTTTGAGAAGGAACTGCTGTCTTCTTCAGAACTGTACCGTGACAGTGAAAAAGCATTCAGCAGCTATAAATCGGTTTATGAAAGAATCGTTTCGGCAGTCAATGAGACAGCGAGAAGGCTGGAAATCCACCGTCAGTCTTTATTAAGGCATATGAACCGTCTGGATGACCATTATGACCGCTTCCTTACGTGCATCAGGGAATTTGATATGTATATCTATGCCGGTCAGCTCTGTCTGAACAGCACCGCGAAAACAAGAACGGATGAACTGCTGAAAAGGGCACAGAGCAGCGGACTGAAGGAAGATCTTCTGACTGCCCAGGATTATCAGAACAACTGCGCAAGACTGGAAAGAAGGCTTTCCGATCTTTCCTTGAGCAGACAGCTGCCGTTTCAGCTGTGCACGCAGATCCGGATGATGCAGAATACGGACGCGGTCCATGCGGAAACACTGCATTCGATGTGCGTCAATTCCTTCCCGCTGTTCAAAAGCAGGCTGATTCTCGCCCTTGGCTTAGGGGAAGAAAAAGTCTTTGACGCCGATACCGTAAAGGAAAGCTTTGAAGGACTGGACAGTACAATGGATTCGGTCATGCGGGCGTTTGTGACATCAAAGCAGAAACAGAAGAAAAATCTTTCCGGTTTTTTCAGAAGCGAATGAGGTTTGAAGCCTCATTCTTTTTTTGTCATGGGAAAGAAAAAGACACAGCTTTCACTGTGCCTTGTGTATGAATCAGGATCTGTTCTGCTTTTCGACCAGACGCTCGCCGCCGTAGATTTCTCTCAGCTTCGGCTTGTCGATCTTGCCTGTCGCGTTGCGGATGACAGGAGCGAAGATGATCTTTCTCGGACGCTTGTAGCGGGGCAGGTCACGGCAGAACTGATTGAGTTCGTCCTCACTCAGTTCAAAGCCTTCCTTGACCTGAACGATCGCCGCTGCGATTTCACCGAGTCTTTCATCTGGAAGACCGATGACAGCCGCGTCATGGATTTTGGAATTGGTCATTAAGAAGGATTCAATCTGAATCGGATAGAGGTTTTCACCGCCGGAGATGATGACGTCTTTCTTACGGTCAACCAGGAAGATGAATCCGTCTTCATCCATCATTGCCATATCGCCTGTATGGAGCCAGCCGTTTTCAAGAACTTCAGCAGTCGCTTCGGGGTTCTTGTAGTATTCGACCATGACGCCGGGACCTTTGACGCAGAGTTCACCGACATCGCCCTGTTTGACAGGAGTGTTTGTTTCATCGACAATCTTTGTTTTCCATCCGAAGCCCGGAATACCGATTGCACCGACCTTATGGACATTTTCCATGCCGAGATGGACACAGCCCGGACCGGTGGATTCGGAAAGACCGTAGTTGGTGTCATACTGGTGATTCGGGAAATATTTCAGCCAATGGCGGATCAGGCTCGGCGGTACCGGCTGGGCACCGATGTGCATTAAGCGCCACTGCGATGTGCGGTAGTTATCAAGTGAGAGCTTTCCGGAATCCAGGGCGGCGAGAATGTCCTGTGCCCAGGGAACCAGCAGCCATACGATTGTGCATCCTTCATTGGATACAGCCTGCAGGATGGATTCGGGAGAGTTGCCTTTGAGAATGACGGCACGGCTGCCTGTATACAGGGAGCCGAACCAGTGCATTTTCGCACCGGTATGATACAGCGGGGGAATGCACAGGAATGTATCATCATGTGTTGTCGCATGATGAATCGCTTCCATCTTTGCCGACTGCATTAAAGCTTCATGTTTCAGAAGGATTGCCTTCGGGAATCCGGTTGTGCCGCTGGAGAAGTAAATTGCGCCGTTATCGGAATCCTGAACAAGAATCTTCGGAGCTTCGGAAGAATAATTGGCAGCCTGACGGTAGTAATCCTCAGCATATGTCGGTGTCTGATCGCCGACATAGAAAAGAAGGGTGGTCTGCTTGATTTTGGATGCGATGTCTTCAATACGGCCGATGAATTCAGGACCGTAGAAGAGAACATCGGAATCAGACGCGTCAAGGCAGTATTCAATTTCTTCCGCAGTGAAACGGAAATTCAGCGGGACCGCGATTGCGCCGGCTTTGAGAATGCCGAAATAAATCGGAAGCCATTCCAGGCAGTTCATGAGCAGGATCGCGCATTTCTGTCCGGGCAGAATTCCTCTTTCGATTAACATGTTGGCGACACGGTTTGCCTTTTCATCAAAGACAGCCCAGGAAATCTGGCGGCGGTAGAATGTATTGGAAGTCGGCTGAATCAGCTCATATTCCTTCCATGTGACACGCTGCTCTTCCTTGAGCTGCGGGTTGATTTCGACAAGAGCGATTTCATTTCCGTAGAGTTTTCTGTTTTTTTCCAGAAGATCTGTAATAGGCATATGTTTGAATTCCTTTCAGCGATTTAACGCTTTAGCGCAGTATAACATTAAAAGGTTGAATTATCAACACGCACATTATATTATATTAAGCATAAATTCCCCGGAACATTTGTTTCAGGTAATCAAACGGAGAGAGATCTATGGAAAACCAGAACAGAAAAGAACTGATGCTCGGCAACAAGGCAGTCGCAAGAGGACTGTATGAGGCCGGTGTCTGCTTTATCTCAAGCTATCCCGGTACACCGAGTACCGAAATTACCGAGGAAGCCGCAAAGTATGATGAAATCTACTGCGAATGGGCTCCCAATGAAAAAGTCGCGATGGAAGCCGCATTCGGCGCCAGCCTTGCCGGAAGACGTTCCTTCTGCGCACAGAAGCACGTCGGTCTCAACGTCGCCGCTGACCCGCTGTTTACCATGAGCTATACCGGTGTCAATGCCGGTCTTGTCATCGGTGTTGCGGATGATGCCGGCATGCACAGCTCGCAGAACGAACAGGACAGCCGCCATCACGCAATCGCCGCCAAGGTGCCGATGCTGGAACCGTCCGATTCCGCTGAAGCCCTTGAATTCACAAAGAAGGCATTTGAGATTTCGGAACAGTTCGATACACCGGTGCTTCTGAAGATGTGCACCCGTGTTGCCCATTCCCAGTCACTGACGGAAACAGGGGAAAGAACGGTTCCCATTAAAGAATATGAAAAGAATATCGCCAAATATGTCATGATGCCGGGCAACGCGATTAAGCGCCATCCGATCGTGGAACAGCGTACACGCGATCTGATCGCATTTGCGGAAACAAGCGATCTGAACCGCGTTGAAATGGGCGGAACCGATCTCGGTATCATCACTTCCTCCACATCCTATCAGTATGTAAAGGAAGTATTCGGCGATTCTGTCAGTGTCCTCAAGCTCGGCATTGCCAATCCGCTTCCGGAAAAGCTGATTAAGGATTTTGCCGCAAAGGTTTCAAAGCTGGCAGTTGTCGAAGAACTCGACCCGATCATCGAAAACCATGTAAAGGCTCTCGGCCTTGAAGTTTCCGGCAAGGATCTCTTCCCGCTGGAAGGTGAATTCTCGCAGAATCTGGTTGCCGAAAAGTTTGGAAAGGAAGTTCCTGCAGGAAAGAGCGTGGATGCGCAGATTCCTCCGCGTCCTCCGGTCATGTGTGCAGGCTGTCCGCACAGAGGCATGTTCTACACACTCAAGCAGAACAAGTGCACCGTTCTCGGCGATATCGGCTGCTATACACTCGGTGCTGTCGCACCGCTCGGCGCGATTGAAACAACCCTGTGCATGGGTGCTTCCATCGGCGCAGTCCACGGCTTCAACAAGATGCTCGGCAAGGAAAGCGAAAAGAAGACCGTCGCGGTAATCGGCGATTCCACATTCATGCATTCCGGCATGACCGGACTTGCCAATGTGGCATACAACCAGTCCAATTCCACCGTGATCATTCTTGATAACTCGATCACCGGCATGACCGGCCATCAGCAGAATCCGACCACCGGATACAACATCAAAGGCGATCCGGCAGGAAAGATTGATCTTGAAGCGCTCTGCAGAGCGATGGGATTTAACCGTGTCAGAGTCACAGACCCGTATGATCTTGCCCAGTGCGACAAGGTTGTCAAAGAAGAACTGGCAGCGGATGAACCGTCCGTCATCATCTCCAGACGTCCGTGCGCATTGCTGAAATATGTTAAGCACAAGGCACCGTTGATCACCGACAGCGCGAAATGCGTCGGCTGCAAATCCTGCATGCGCATCGGCTGTCCGGCAATTTCGATGAAAAACGGCAAGGCCGCGATCGACACAACACTCTGTGTCGGATGCGGAGTCTGCTCGCAGCTGTGTCATTTCGACGCACTGAAGCCGGGTGAAAAGGAGGCATGAAGATGAAGACAAAGAATATTATGATCGTCGGTGTCGGCGGACAGGGCTCATTGCTCGCAAGCAAGCTGCTCGGCCATCTTCTGATGTCCCAGGGCTATGATGTCAAGGTTTCCGAAGTGCACGGCATGAGCCAGCGCGGCGGAAGCGTTGTGACCTATGTACGCTATGGCGACAAGGTCTATTCCCCGTTAATCGACAAGGGAGAAGCGGACTTCATTGTTTCCTTTGAAGCTCTGGAAGCCGCAAGATGGCTGCCGTATCTGAAATAGGACGGCGTCATTGTCACAAATACACAGCAGATCGATCCGATGCCGGTTATCACCGGTGCTATGGAATATCCGGAAGATATCATCGGAAAGATGAAGGCAACCGGTGTCAGGGTGGACGCGCTTGACTGTCTGAAGCTGGCGGAAGAGGCAGGCTCTTCCAAGGCCGTCAATGTCGTGCTGCTGGGCAGACTGTCCCATTATTTTGAAATCAGTGAAGAGGACTGGATGGCATCGCTGGAAGCGATTGTCCCGGCAAGATTCCTGGAAATGAACCGCAGGGCATTCTCCCTTGGGAAGAATGCGTAGTACATATTAGAAAGAGGTATTCCGAATGGAGAGGTACTACCAGAAAGAGATTGAAACAGCCAGCCGTGAGGAAATCACGGCGATCCAGAATGAACGGCTTGTGAAACAGGTCAGACACGTATGGGACAATGTTCCTTTCTACCGCCGCAAAATGGAAAAAGCGGGCGTAACACCGGATGATATCAAGTCGATTGATGATCTGAAAAAGCTTCCGTTTATTACCAAAGACGATCTGAAAGAACAGTATCCCTACGGACTTCTCGGAATGCCTTTGAAGGATGTTGTCAGAATTCAGTCCACATCCGGCACAACCGGCAGACGCGTTGTCGCTTTCTATACCCAGAAGGATATTGACCTCTGGGAAGAATGCTGTGCGCGTGCTCTTGCGGCAGCCGGCGCAACCGATGAGGACGTTGTCCAGGTTTCCTATGGCTACGGTCTGTTCACAGGCGGTCCGGGTCTTAACGGCGGCTCCCATAAGCTTGGTTCGATGACGATTCCGACCAGCTCCGGCAATACGGACAGACAGATCATGTTCATCATGGACCTTTCCGCGACTGTTCTCTGCTGCACACCTTCCTATGCGGCATATCTTGGCGAAAGAATGAAAGAACTCGGCTACGGACCGGATGATATCCCTCTGAAGGCAGGTATCTTCGGTGCTGAGGCATGGAGTGAGGAAATGCGCCGCGATATCGAAAAGACACTCGGTATCAAAGCCTATGATATCTATGGACTGACTGAAATTTCCGGTCCGGGCGTTGCCTTTGAATGTTCCGAACAGAAGGGCATGCATGTCAATGAAGACCACTTCATTCCGGAAATCATCAACCCGAAGACCGGTGAAGTTCTTCCCGATGGCGAACAGGGCGAACTCGTCTTCACATGCCTTGACAAGGAAGCTTTCCCGCTGCTTCGCTACCGCACAAGAGACATCTGCGTGCTGAGCCATGAAAAGTGCTCCTGCGGCAGAACCCATGTCCGCATGAGAAAGCCGATGGGAAGAACCGACGACATGCTGATTATCAGAGGCGTCAACGTATTCCCGAGCCAGATCGAAACCGTTCTGCTCAACAACGGCTATGCCGCAAACTACCAGATCATTGTCGACCGTGTGAACAACACCGATACACTCGATGTCCAGGTTGAAATGACACCTGAGATGTTCACTGACAACATCGGTGAAATCGCTGACCGCCAGAAGGTTCTCGTAGACGGCCTGAGATCGATGCTCGGCCTCAAGGCGAAGGTTACCCTTGTCGCTCCCAAGACAATTGCCAGAAGCGAAGGCAAGGCTGTTCGCGTAATCGACAAGAGAAAGATATAATGGAATCAGAGAGGTCAGTTCCGGAGGTAAAAGAGATGAGTATTAAGCAGATTTCAGTATTTCTGGTCAACAAGCCCGGCACGCTGAAAAACATGACCAGCGTTCTGGCAGCCAACAGAATCGATATGCGCGCAATTTCGCTGACTGAAACAAAGGAATACGGCATCGCAAGAATCATCGTTGACGATGTGATTCATGCGGTTGAAATCCTGAAAGACGCGGACTTTGTGACAAGCATCAACTCTGTCATCGCAGTTGAAATTCCGGATGAACCGGGCGGACTTGACACGATCCTTGCCGATTTTGCGGCAGCCGATGTCAACATCCAGTATATGTATTCATTTGTCCTCAATCAGGCAGACGGAAAAGCGGGTATGATCTTCCGTGTGGATGATACATCCGGCGCTGAAGCAAAACTCAGCGCGAAGGGCCTGAGCTTCCTGACACAGGACGAAATCAAAGCAGTTACCCTCTAAGCAATATGAAAATGACCGGCGCGGCCGGTCATTTCTTTTTGTCTGATCAGAGTTTGCAGAGGGCGATGAATTCATCGATTTCATCGGCGAGGATCTGCAGGGATGCACGCCAGAAGTTCTTATCGGTCAGATCGATTCCCGCTACTGCAGCCGCGCCTTCCACTGTGGTTGTGCCGGTGGCTTTGAGCAGCTTCTTGTAAAGCGGAACGAAGGAAGGACCGTCTTCAAGATATTTGGCATACAGGCCTCTTGCAAACAGGCCGCCGAAAGCATAGGGGAAGTTGTAGAAACTCAGGTTTCCGCTGTAGTAGTGGCTCTTGCATGCCCACATGTAAGGATGCAGGCAATTGTGGTCAAGACCGTCGCCATATGCTTTCTTCTGTGCTTCCAGCATGATTTCGCATAACTGGTCGGCAAACATGAATTCCTTCTCCCTGTTTTCAAATACTGCTGTTTCAAAGAGATATCTGGAATAGATATCGCAGATGATCTGGTTGGCGTCGGACAGCTGGCTTTCAATCAGCGCGCGCTTTGCGGCAGGATCCTTTTCCGCTTTGATTGCGGCGTTCATCGCAACCACTTCATTGAATGTGGAAGCTGTTTCCGCAACCGGCATCGAGACATCCAGATTCAGGATGGAATTGTCTCTTAAGCAGTGGTTGTGGAAGGCGTGGCCGAGTTCATGGGCAAGTGTCACGACATCGCCCAGTGTACCGCCGAAGTTGGTGAGGATTCTGCTTTCCTTGATGGTCGGCATTTCCGCACAGAATGCGCCGCCGACTTTTCCGTCATGGGGATAGAAGTCGATCCAGGATTCATCGAAGGCTCTTGCGATCATATCGGTTTCTTCCTGATCGAATGTGGAGAACAGTTCAACCAGGTAGTCTCTGGCCTGTTCGGTTGTATAGACGGTGTCGTTTCCTTCCAGCGGTGCGAACATTTCATAGAAAGGCAGACCGTTTTCATAGCCGAGCAGCTTTGCCTTGGCTTTCATATATTCCCAGAATTTCGGAAGGTATTCATCCATCGCGCCGAGCAGGGCGTCAAGTGTTTCCTTCTTCATGTGCGCATTCTTCAGTGTTTCATCAAGCGGGGATTCATAGCCTCTCAGCTGACAGTGGGAGATGACTTCCATCTTGATTGAATTCAGTGAGAAGGCAATGCCGTCCTTGATTCTGTCATAGGCTTTGAGTTCAGCTTCATAAGCGCTCTTTCTGACAGCAGGATCCGGATCATACGCTTTGTTGCGGATGTCGGAAAGGGTGGTTGTACCGCCTTCATATTCAACCGGTACAGTGGATGTCAGATAGCTCTGCAGATCGCTCCATGCGGAAGAGCCGGAGATTTCATACAGGCTGATGGCATTTTCCACTTCCGGGGAAAGTGTATATTTTGCGCTTTCTTTGATATTTGTGAGATAGAATTCATGTTCCTTGAGAAGATCATCGGAATCGATGACTTCCTGCAGATTTTCAATGCCGGCAATGTACTGCACCATGGCTGTTTTCGGCGCCGCAATTGCGCTCAGCTTGCGGGAAAGTCTTCCCTGGACAGCCGCTGCTTTGGCATCGGATGTATTGACCGACTGGCTGAGACTTGCAAAGGAGAAGAGGGTATGTGCTTTTGCCTCAAGGTTCTGATTGATTTCAATCATCTTTTTCAGAACATCCTTCGGTTCTCCTTCAAGATTTTCCGCAAGAGCGCTGAAGTCTTTGATCAGCTGATCCAGTGCGGCTTCATCTTCCGCAAACTTCGGATCATCATAGCCCTTATACAGTTTTTCAAGTGACCATTCTTTATTCATATGTGATTTCCTTTCGTTACTGACAGAAGGATCATACCACAGAAAGCAGTCAGCTTCTTAACGGATACACCGAAGAAAAAACTTCCCGGCTATTCGATGCCGAGAAGTTTCAGTGCATTCAATGAAAAGATTTTTTCTTTTTCTTCATCCGTCAGCGGAAGCGCAAGCATGCGGCTTACATATTCCTTCTGCGAAGCCCATGGCGAATCCGTTCCGAACAGTACACGGTCAGCCGTGAAGAGACGGATCATAGAAACAAATTCATCATCATCCATCAGGATGGATTCATCTTCCACTGTGCCGTCTTCATATCTTCTGTGAACAGGATTGAGTGAGAAGGCGGTATCGATCAGAACATCTGTATCCGCCAGCAGCCTGCGTACATCTTTCCATTTTCCCCAGCCGCCCATATGGGCAAGCACAAGCTTCAGATCCGGGATCTCCTGCGTGACATGCAGGCACATTTCAGGGCTGCAGTGAATCATTCCGGGATAGCCGATATCATCTCCTGCATGGGTAATGACAAACAGATCCAGTTCCGCACATCGTTTCAGAATCGAAAGAAATGCCGGCGCATCGATATCCGTTCCCTGATAGACCGGATGAATCTTGATTCCTTTCAGACCGAGTTCTTTTACTCTCGCCAGCTCTTCATGCCAGTTTTCATAATCCGGATGAATGCAGCCGATGGAGAAGACCCCGGTTTCAGGAAAAGACTGATTGGCTGCTGCTGCCCGGGTGTTGATTTTTTCCACCTGGGAAGGTTTTGTGGCAACCGGAAGAACGACGGAAACAGAAACGCCTGCTTCTTCTGCATGCCGGGATAATCCGCGTGCTGTTCCGTCAGACTGCGGAAACAGATGAGCGGCAGAAGCCAAAGAGGCGACCGTGCGCTCAGCGATGGCATCGGGATAGGTGTGGGTGTGAATGTCAACAATTTTCATTTACTTACCAATACCGGCAGCCATCTGCGGCTGCCGGTTCTTTCTAAGATCTTTTTAAGCGGATTCTTCTTATTCTTTTTCACCGAGCTGGGAACTCTGCGGTACAAGAACTTTTTCATCATAGCACGCGAATGCGTCATCGACTACAGCCTGATCCGGTTTCGGTGTGAACATGGAGACAAGCGGGACAATGATGAGGCCTGCGATCATGCAGAAGGCACCGGCGTTGATCGGTGACTGCAGCAGAGTCGGGAAGCTGCCTCTGACCAGCATGTTGGCAAGCATGACAACTGTGGAGAAGATGAAGCTGCACCATACGGAAATCTTTGAAGCGCCTTTCCAGTAGAGGCCATAGAGGAACGGTGCCAGGAAAGCGCCGGCCAGAGCGCCCCAGGAAATACCCATGAGCTGAGCGATGAAT
>CAMVGT010000014.1 GCA_947167125.1 uncultured Erysipelotrichaceae bacterium | reverse complement strand
TTTAAGACCGGACGGAACCCCGACACCTTTGCTGCAGGGCAGATGCGACAGGGCGCTGAAGTTTTATCATGCCCAGCTGAAAGAAACCGGAAAGAAGGCAAAATGCATTACTTCCGGCGGAAAGGGAAGCGATGAAGTCATTGCGGAAAGCACTTCCATGAAGAACTACCTGATTTCAAAGGGCATCGCAGCTGAAGATATCATCGAAGAAAACAGATCGACGGATACCTTTGAGAATATGAAGTATTCCAAGGAAATCATCGACCGCATCAATCCGGACGCGAAAGCGGTCTTCTCAACAACCAAATACCATGTGTTCCGCTCCGGTCTGCAGGCAAGAAGAAACGGTCTGAAAGCTGTCGGAATCGGATCCCCGACAAAATGGTATTTCTGGCCGAATGCCGCGGTCCGTGAATTTGTCGGACTGCTGACAGAACACAGAGGCAAACAGGCAGTAGTGCTTTCCTGCATGGTCATCTTCTATGTCGCGGCAACCTATTATGTTTATATGTACAAATGAAGAGAACCGGGAACGGTTTTCTTTTTTTGAAATCTTCTTAAATGCAGTTTGTATGCATGTTACAATCCATGAAGAACAGCGAGGAAAACTCCATGATCAGACTCATTCTGCTTGATATCGACGGCACACTGACAAATGACGCAAAACAGATCACACCGAAAACCAGGGACGCATTGATCAAGGCGCAGGCATCCGGAATCCGGCTTGCGATTGCCAGCGGCAGACCTGACCAGGGACTGATGCAGTTCGCGAAGATTCTGGATATGGACAGCCATCACGGTCTGTTTGTGTGCTATAACGGCGCAAAAGTCATGGATTGTCAGAGCGGGGAAGTGTATTTCCGCAAAGCCATGACACCTGCAGAAGGGAAAGCGGTTCTGGAACATATCAAAGAATTTCAGGTAACCCCGATTGTGGCAAAAGGGGAGTACATGTATACAGACAATGTGTTCGGCTGCTGCATCGAGCGTAATGGAAAACCATTCAATGTGATTGAATACGAATCCCGCGGCAACGGCTATCTGCTTCGGGAAGAAAAAGATATGGCAGCCTTTGCGGATTTTGAAATTGAAAAGATTCTGACTGCCGGTGAGCCGGACTATCTTCAGGCGCATTATGAAGAAATGCAGGAACCGTTCAAAGACAGTCTTTCCTGCATGTTCACAGCTCCCTTTTATTTTGAATACACAGCCAAAGGCATTGATAAAGCCAAAGCGATTGAAACCGCGCTGGGGGAACTTGGGTATGAGCGCAGTGAGATGATCGCGTTCGGCGATGCGCAGAATGATCGGACAATGCTGAAATATGCCGGCATCGGCGTGGCAATGGGCAACGCGGTACAGGAAGTAAAAGAGATTGCGGATTATATCACGGATGATAACAACTCCGACGGCATCGCAAACGCCCTTCATTATTTTCTTGGAATATGAACAAAACCGGCCTGACCGGTTTTTGTTTTCAGAATAATTGTGCTTTCGGCCTGAAGCGCGTGAATTCTTCGCGGACAGCGGCCATCATGCTTTCTTTCTTCTCCGGTATTTCCTTGCTCAATACTTCATCTGCACAGTCAAGCAGCTCACGGCAATGGAAATCAAACGGCAGGATCAGATCGCTGCAGGATGAACGCTTCTGATTCAGCTGATCCGGATCCACCGGACTGCTGTAAACAAATTCACAATACGGATCGCCATAGGAAAGTGTTTTTTCAACCGAAAGGGTGAAGCTGCCGGCAAATCCTTGGGCAATGGCCTTGTCAATGCAGGTGCAGTAGAGCGGTCCTTCAGAAAGCAGACCGTATTTTTCCCATGTATTCAGCCATGCGCATTTTGTGACATGGGATCTGACACAATCATCTTCATAGAATGTTTCCGATCTGTTTTCTCCGGTTTTTCCTTTCCATTCCCCGCACAGCATATAGGCATCTGCAGATGTGCCAAGATTCCTTTCAGCCGCATGAAAAGCCATGCGCTGACCGCGTCTGTTTCCATAAAGCACAAATACTTTTTTCATGAGTGACGTTCCCTGTGGATCGCCGAGAATCAGGCGCGCATGCTTTACCAGCAGGCCGCATAAAAGGGCGTGATCCTCAATGAAGCAGGCAGGATTGGTGCCATCGATAAAAAGATTTCCTCTCAGTGAAGCAGGCAGGATTTCATAGAGATCTTCGGCTGCTTCTTCTGCGGAAAGGGAATAATTACCCCGGATCCAGTCTTCAAAAAACTGGGCGACGCCATGGCTGAATACCCGCATCTGCAGGATTTCATGACTGTTCAGCTTCCGGTAACAGCTGCCGGTATCATGGAATGAACCGCATTCATAAAGACGCTTTGCGGTATCAAAGCTGAAATCATAGATAAAGGCATGCAGGCTGTTGATGCCTTCGGTCGCAAACAGGGGAAGCAGATCCTTCCATGTGCTTCTGCCGTCTTTCAGAAGCCGGACAAACAGGTCTTTTAATGTATGAAGCTGTCCGCTCTGCGAATGCTTTTCAATCAGAACACGGAAATTGTAATTCATAACATCATATTTATCTTTGAAATGCCGGTAGAAGGTGGCTCTGGAAACTCCTGCTTCCTTACAGATATCTCCCACCGTAAGAGAAGAAAAATCAGTCCGTTTCACAAGCCGGTTGAAGCCGGCAAGAATTCTGTCATTCACATTGTCTTTCATGAGACAATTGTACACATCTGTCTCACACTCCTGCAAGTGCGGTTCAGCACGAAAACATAACTGTTTATAATGAGAAAAACGGAGGTTTTTTCATGTTTCAGACAAAACATAATTTGACAGAAGGCGAGAAGAAGTGCCTGGAGGAATACGAGCGCGAAAAATCGAAAACACCGCGCAAAAATCTGATCCGGCTTGTCCGCCACATCAATATGCTCAACCCGGTTCCCGATGAGAATTCATGGGAATATATTTTCTTTGACAGGCAGCTCACCGATGAACAGATTGATTTCGCTCTGAAAATGAAGCTGCGCCATCAGTACACTATTCCCGAACTTGCAGAAAGAGAGAAGATGTCGGTCGAAGATACAGCGAAGATGGTTTATGACCTGTGCTACATCGGACTGCTGGAATACTGCAGCGCGCCGCATGAGGAAGACAAGGTTCAGCTGCCGGTCTTTGCGCCTGGCGCAATGGAATCCACGGTTATGACCAAGGAACGGACAGACCGCTATCCGGAAACCGCTCCTGCATTCCTGAACTATGTTCTGGATCTGCAGAAGAAGATTTCCGGCGCATCCTTCATGGGTGCCGCTTTGATGCGTGCCATCCCGGTTGAAAGGGCGATTGAAAACAACACCCGTAAAGTCAGCTATGAAGAAGTTTCCTACTGGTTAGATAAAGCAGGAGACTCGATCGGCGTTGCGCCGTGCGAATGCCGCAAATTAAGAAGAATGGTCGGCGAAGGTACGGCGGACCTGGAAGGCGAATGGTGCATTAATCTTGGCAATTATGCGGAAAACTGCATCCGCATGGGCAAGGCAAGACGCATCACAAGAGCCGAAGCGGAAGAAAAGATCAGACGGGCTGAGGAGCTTGGCTATGTCCATCAGCTCTCCAATATTGACGGTCCGGATTTCTCGATCTTCATCTGCAACTGCCCGTGGGATACCTGCATGGCACTGCGTACTTCCTGGTGGACAAACTCACCGGATCTTTCAAGATCCAACTACACGGCAGAGGTTGATCCTTCCCATTGCGTGGCCTGTGGGGGATGCGTGGAAGTATGTCCGCAGAATGCAGTGAAGCTGGGTGAAAAGCTCTGCACAAAGAAACCGATTGAAATCCCTGAAACAAAGACAGCGGAAGATTATGTCTTCATGCCGCCGGGCAAGTGGACGGGAGAAAAATTCCTCACCGAAAGAGAAAATGTCATTGCCGAAACAGGTACCGCACCCTGCAAGACCAACTGTCCGGCTCACATTGCAGTGCAGGGCTATCTGAAAATGGCAAATGAAGGCAGATACCGCGAAGCGCTGGAACTGATCAAGAAGGAAAATCCGTTCCCGGCCGTCTGCGGACGCGTCTGCGCAAGATTCTGCGAACAGGTTTGTACAAGAGGCGATATCGATTCCCCTGTCGCAATTGATGAAGTCAAGAAATTCATCGCCGATCTGGAACTGCAGGATGAAAACCGCTTTGTGCCGGAAAAGAGATTCAATGAAGGACAGAAGGTTGCCGTCATCGGATCCGGTCCTGCCGGCCTTTCCGCGGCATATTATCTTGCTGTATGGGGTCATGATGTGACCGTCTTTGAAAAAGAGGAAAGACCCGGCGGCATGATGACATTCGGCATGCCTTCCTTCCGCCTTGACAGAAAGGTAGTGGAAGCGGAAATCGATGTTGTCAGAAAGCTCGGCGTTGATATTCGCTGCAATGTGGAAGTCGGAAAAGATGTGACGCTTGATGAACTGCGTGCGCAGGGCTACAAGGGCTTCTATGTGGCAATCGGCGCTCAGGGCGGCAGAAAGCTGAACATTCCCGGTGAAGACAGTGAAAATGTCATTTCCGGTATTGATTTCCTGCGCGATGTTTCATTTGAACGCTTTGCAGGACTGAGCGGGAACGTGATCGTTGCCGGCGGCGGCAATGTCGCGGTTGACGTCGCAAGAACAGCAGTGCGCTGCGGTGCGAAGTCAGTGACAATGCTGTGTCTGGAAGGCAGAGATGAAATGCCTGCAGCGGAAGATGAAGTTCTTGAAGCACTCGAAGAAGGCATCGAACTGAAGTGCGGATGGGGACCGAAGGAAATCATCAGCGAAGACGGAAAAGTCACTTCCGTCATCTTCAAAAAGTGCACAAGCGTCAAAAATGCGGAAGGAAGATTCGATCCGCAGTATGACGAGAACGATACCATTGAACTGAAAGCTGACTTTGTGCTGACCGCGATCGGCCAATCCATCGAATGGGGGAATCTGCTTGAAGGTGAAAAGGTGGAACTCAACCGCAACAATACAGCCAAAGCGGACAGCTGGACATATCAGACTGCCCAGGAGGATGTCTTTGTCGGCGGCGATGTCTACACCGGACCGAGCTTTGCGATCTATGCGATCGCAGCCGGCAAGGAAGGCGCCGAATCATTGCACCGCTATGTCTGGGAAGGCCATTCCCTGACGCTCGGCAGAGTGCGCAGAGACAATTATCATTACATCGACAAGGACAATCTCGTCATTGCCAGCTATGACAGAGGACAGCGTCAGGTTCCGGGCAAAGATCCTGAAAAGATCCGTACCTTCTCGGATGAAAGACTGACATTCACAGAGGAGCAGGTGAAGCAGGAAACCGCAAGATGTCTGTCATGCGGCGCTGCCAAAGTGGATCCCAAGCTCTGCATCGGATGCGGTTTATGCACACTGAAATGCAAATTTGACGCGATTCATCTGGAACGGACAGCTGATGTATGGGGTGTTCCTTATGAGCAGCTCGTACCGAAAGTGCTGAAGGAAGAAGTGAAGAAGATCGGAAAGATCGCACTTCGCAAGATCAAGGCATAATCCATGCATGAGATCGGTGTTCTGCATAAAGCAGTGGACCTTGCGGAAGAAACGGCACGCGAAAACGGCATTGAGCGCATCTCAAACATCACGCTGGAGGTAGGGGAACTGTCCGGCTATCTTCCGGTCTTCTTTGAAAAATACTTTCCGGTTGTGATTGAAAACCGGCCGGTATTTGAAGGCTGCCAGCTGAAGATGATCATTGCCAGAGGAGAAGGACTGTGTCTGGAGTGCGGTGCGATGTACAATGTCGCGCAGAATGAAGGAAAATGTCCCAAATGCGGCAGCCGGATCAAGAAGATCCTCGGCGGCAGGGAATTTCTCCTGAAAGAAATTGCATATGAATAATGCAGGAACGGGGTGGACTTTCATTCCGTTCTTTTTTGATCCGAAGGATTGTGCTAAATTAGATGTTAGAATAAACTAACCGAAGAGGTGGATCCTATGGCAGACAGACATGAAGATATTCAGAATTCCTATAAACAGCTCGGTTCAATCGGCAGTATTTATGACGGCATTATTACCCGGTCCACAATGATCGGCAAAGTCATGGACAGTGTGATCTGGGGACTGGATGAAACAAAGGCGGCGAAGTGGGTGAATGACGCACTTTCTCCGATCAAAGAGGATTTTTCCGGAAAGCTTCTGGAGGTTCCGGTGGGCACGGGCGTTTTGACCATGCCGCTGTACAGCACACTGAAAAATGCGGAGATCACGTGTCTCGATTATTCGGAAGACATGATGAAAAATGCTTCAGAACGGGCTCAGACTATGGAAATCTCAAACATATCGTTTATACAGGGAGATGTCGGAAAACTGCCGTTTGAAGATGAAAGCTTTGATATTGTACTGTCTTTGAACGGATTCCATGCCTTTCCCGATAAAGAAGCAGCCTTTATGGAAACGTGCCGCGTGCTGAAAAAGGGAGGCATCTTCTGCGGATGCTTCTACATTGAAAATGAATTCAGACGCACCGATTTCTTTGTCAGAACACTGTATGTGCCCAAGGGATTCTTTACACCGCCGTTTGAGACAAAGATCTCATTGGAAAGAAGACTGCAGAATCTTTATGACGATGTGCATGTGCACACAGTGAATGCGGAAGGGATCTTCTGCTGCAGAAAATAGCGGCGCGTCTTTGTTGGAATGTCATGAATCATTCGGCAGGATACAGCATCAGCCATGGTGCTGTGAGCACAGTCTGTTTCTGCCGGTGATTCTTCCTGCATTGCCCATGGTTAAAGCATGAAATGATGATATGAAAAAAACCGCCATGTTATTCAAGGCGGTTTTTGCATGGTGCCGCTTGGCAGAATTGAACTGCCCGCTGAGCATTACCATTGCTCTGTATTACCACTATACTAAAGCGGCGGCGCCCTAATATAATAGCAAATCTGACGAGGATTTCAATACGGACACCGGAAAATCGTTCACAGACGGTGAATTCGGCTGCAGGAAAAGCGAAAGAAGATATGATCCATACTATAATGAATGCATCTGAATGAGGTGAACCTATGTGGAATCAGGAAACAATTCATGAAGCGGTCGAAAAACAGAGAAGCTTTTTCAGAACCAATCAGACACTGGATATCAGATGGCGCAAAGAACAGCTGATCCGTCTGAAGATCGCTGTACAGACATATGAAAAAGACATCGCGCAGGCATTGCATGAAGATCTTGGCAGAAGCGAAGTGGAAGCCTATCTCACCGATACCGGCGTGATCATTACGGAAATCAATGAAATGCTGAAAGGACTGGATAAATGGGCAAAGCCGGAAACGCATTTCAGCGGAATGATGTGCTTTCCAAGCACAAAGACCAAAGTCTTTAAAATGCCTTATGGCGTTACCCTGATTATCAGTCCGTTCAACTTCCCGTTCCTGCTTGCCCTCGGCGTTCTTGCGGCTTCGATTTCAGGCGGGAATACAGCAGTGATCAAGACCAGTTCAAAGACACCGCATTCCACAGCAGTGCTGCAGAAGATCATTTCTTCCGCTTTTCCTGCTGAGTATGTGACGGTGATCGATGGCGGACATGATGTCGCGGATCTCTGTCTGGATGAACGGTTTGACAAGATTTTCTATACCGGCTCTCCGAAAGTCGGCATGCATGTCATGCATAAAGCAGCTGATCATCTGACGCCTGTCGCATTGGAGCTGGGCGGGGAAAACGGCAACTGGTGCATTGTGCGGAAAGATGCGGATTTATGGGATGCCGCCAGAAAGATTGCTTTCTTCAAGCTGCTGAATTCCGGGCAGATCTGCATCAATATCAATCAGATCGCGGTTGCGGAGGAAGTTGCCGATCAGTTCATCGGCTGTCTGAAAGAAGAATTCGCAAGACAGATCGGGGAAGATCCGTTAAACAATCCGGAATATCCGCATCTGATCAATGAAGCTGCTTATGACAAATGCGAAAAGGAAGCGCTGCAGTATGCAGAGCGGATCGTGATCGGGGGAAAGGGAAACCGGGAAACTTTGAAATTTGAGCCGACTGTCATTGTGCCGGTTGATATCGATGAACCGATTGTCAAACATGAACTGTTCAATCCGCTGCTGCCGGTTGTCACATTCCGCGATCAGGAAATCGATCAGCTTCTTGATACAATCAGCGGCCGTGAACACTGCCTGGCCCTGTATCTGTTTACCAGCGATATGAAATGGGCGCTTGATACCATGTCAAAACTGCAGTACGGAGGCGGCTGCATCAATGAAGTCTGTACACATCTGATGGTAAAGGGCGTTCCGTTCAACGGCACCGGACATTCCGGTATGGGAGCCTACCATGGCGAATGGGGATTCCGTGAATTCAACCATCCTTCCACTGTGCTGATCGGAAAGACAAAATGGAATCTTTCCCTGCGGGAACATCCGTATCATCCAAAGGCACTGAAGATGCTGAAATGGTTTGAAAGGTAATATGCATGATTGAAAAAAGAGAAATGTACTACTGGCCTTCCGGCGCCATGCGTACTCTGCATATCTATCTGCCGCCGTATTATTATGAATCCGATGAACGCTGTCCGGTCATGTATTTCTTCGACGGCCACAATCTGTTTCATGATAACGAAGCGACCTATGGAAAAAGCTGGGGACTGGAATCCTTTCTTGATTCATGGGGAAAGAAGATGATCATCGTCGGCATGGAATGCGCGCATGAAGGAAATCTCAGACTGGCAGAATACAGTCCTTATGACAAGAGATGGCGTGGGGAATATGTGCATCAGAAGGGAACTGATACATTTGCATGGATCATCCATGAAGTGAAACCGATGATCGATCAGAACTACCGCACCTATGGCCATCGGGAAGCGACCGGAATCGGCGGCTCCTCAATGGGCGGACTGATGAGCATTTACGGAATCACCGTGCACAATGATGTATTTTCCAAGGCGGCCTGTGTTTCGCCCGGCATGTTCTGGAATATCGGAAGGCTGCAGAAGGATCTTTCATGGAGATATATCAATCCTGATACGAAAGTTTACATGAGCTGGGGTGAAATCGAATCGGGAAAGGCTGCCTATAACGGCAATCCGGAATTCGATACCCGCGAAGCAAGATCCATCCGCAAATATGAAAGACTGCTGATGGAAAGAGGGGCATCCACCTATCTTCATTTCCAGTGGGGAGGAAGGCATTGCGAAGAAGACTGGGAAAAGCAGGTTCCCGTCTTTATGAATTATCTCTGGTATTAAAAGAAAAAACGCCGCGCGGCGTTTTTTCAGTTTCTGACAAATGTGATTCTGTCTTTGATGCCATCTGTATAGACACAGAAGTATTCTCCGGAAAGCTTTCCTTCCTCATTCTGTGTTTTCTGAGGATCCATGATCCAGACCGCATTGACCGGATTTCCGGTTTCTTTTTCATAGGCTTCGAGAACCTTTTTCCCGTCTTCAATGCTGAGGGTGAAGAGGGTGGTGGAAAGGCAGTCGGCCGCTCCGGAATCAGGTGTGATAATCGAGACGCTGTGATAGTAATCAGCAGGCTTCAGTGTTTTGGGATCGATGATGTGGTGATAGATGCCGCCATCTTCACCGATATAATAGCGCTCATAATCGCCGCTTGTGACAAAGGATCCGGATCCGTCCATCTCGACTGCGCAGTACAGGGAATTGCCGTCTGATGGATCGGTGATGCCGATTGACCATGGCTTGCCATCCGCTTTGGAATGGACGGTGCGGATGTTGCGGCCGGCATTGATTGTCGCATATACCACATCCTGTGTTTCCATGAACTGTCCGATCGCTTCTGCCGCATAGCCTTTGGCAATGCCGCCGACATCAAGACTCACGCCTTTTTCCGTGATGAATACCGTTTTGTTTTCTTCATCGATGACCACTTTGTCCCATCCGCATTTTTCAGCAGCTTCCTTCAGCTCCTCATCGGAAGGTATCGGTGCCTTGGTGCCCTGCTGATTCAGCGCAATGCCGCGGTCGCGGTATTCATGCCAGACATGCAGAAGAGAACCGATGGTGATATCAAAGGCTCCGCCTGAAATCTCATAGAACATCTTCGCTTCTTTTAACATGTCAATGATCCGCTGATCCGTTTCCACCGGGGCAATTCCGGCATTCGCGTTGATTGTCATCAGATTTCCGATGCCTTCGTATTCGTTGTAGATATCAAACAGATCATTGAAGGATGAAAACATGGAGACGGCTTTGGTGTAATGCTCGGCCATCAGATCATGGTCATAGCCGAATTCCGTCTGCTGATAGACGGTGTCGAAACCTGCGTCGGCAGACAGATTTGTGTATTTTTCAAGCTCCTGCTCAGGTGCTTTTTCCGCTTCCTGCTCTGCTGCGCATCCGGTAAGGAACGCGGCACACAGAAGCGTGATCAGTATTTTTCTGTTTCTCATAGATAGGAGTATAGCACAATCCTGCAGAGGACTGCCAAGTCAGGCAGCTCAAGAATCTTTTTTTGCACGATGGTCAATCATGAAATGATGTATAATACTCATGTTAGGGAAAAAGAAAGGGTTTACAATACTATGTCAATTTTAACAGGTCCGATGAATCATCACCTGGAAGGGCATAAGGATCTTACCAAACATGAAAATGTTTTAAAAACGATTGATCCGGATAAGGTCTATATCCCTCTGATGAACGGCAACGCTCCCTGCAAGCCGCTTGTCAGTATCGGCGATGAAGTTAAAGTCGGCACAAAAATTGCAGAAAGAAATGATCATTTCTATCTGCCGGTTTTCTCCCCTGTCTCAGGCACAGTGACAGGAACAGAAAAGTTTATGACATCCTCGATGAGCCAGGCTGAGCATCTGGTCATCACAAATGATCATAAACATGAAAAAGTGCGTGCATTTGAACCGTTTGATTATGAAAAAGCGGAATGGCAGGAAGTTCTTGATTTCGTCAAGAACGCCGGAATGCTGGGCCTTGGCGGCGCCGGTTTCCCGACCTATGTCAAATATCTGAATCCGCAGAATGTCGAGCTGTTCATTGTCAATGCCGTGGAATGCGAACCGTATCTGACCGCGGATTATAAAAACATCGAAGAAAATATCGATCTCCTTAAGACCGGTACACTCGCTCTCTTCAAGCTTTCCAAAGCTGCGAAGGGCTGTGTTGCCATCAAGGAAGACAAGACGGAACAGATCGCTGCCCTGCAGAAGACATTTGCCGGCACACCGATCGAAATCAGAACCGTACCGGATCTTTATCCGATGGGCTGGGAACGTACACTTGTCTATCAGCTGACAAAGAAGAGATATGACAAGCTGCCGATCGAAGCCGGATGCATTCTCAACAACGCGTCCACTGCGATCGCTCTTGGAAATGCGATTGAAAACGGCATGCCGATTACCCACAAATATGTAACAGTATCCGGCGATGCCCTGAATCATCCGCAGAATGTCCTTGTTCCGGTAGGCACAAAGGCTTCCGAGATCATCGACGCTGTCGGCGGATACAAAGAAGGAACAGAAGATGTTCTTCTGATTGCCGGCGGACCGATGATGGGTAAAACAATCCCGAATGACAAGTTCGTCATTGCGGCACCGAACAACGGCCTGACTGTCCTGATCAACAGACCGAAGGATGAGGTCAAGTGCCTGCGCTGCGGACGCTGCACGGAAACATGTCCGTCCGGACTGCAGCCGGTACGTATCCAGATGTCCAATGCCATCTTCGATGAGGAAGAACTCATGAAGCTGTCCCTTATGGACTGCATCGAGTGCGGCATGTGCACATGGATATGCCCGTCCAAGATTGATGTAACGGAAAATGTCAGAAGGGCGAAGAACTTCGTCAGAACCAGAATGGCATCCCGTGCAAAGGAGGCGAAGAAATAATGAAATTCAGTTATAAGCCTTCACCGAACTACCGCAATACGCAGACAACCACCGGCATCATGCTCGATTTGTCCATGTGCCTGGTTGCGATTGTAATCTTCTCGGCGATTTATTACGGTGTCGCATACGGACCGGCGCTCGGTCTGCGCGTCATCCTGATGACATTGGTATCTCTGGCTGCTTCCTTCGGTACAGAAGCGCTCTACTTCAAGATGCGCGGCTATGACGTGAAGAAGGAAGTCATGCATTCCTATGGCTGGGTTACCGGCCTGATCCTGACACTCATCACAAGACTGGATGTCAGCTACTATGCACTGTTTATCGCAACAGCAGTTGCGATTATCATCGGCAAGCTCGTCTTCGGCGGATTCGGCCAGAACATCTTCAACCCGGCAGCTTTCGGCGAAGCTCTGATCATGAACAGCTTCTCCGCTTCCAAAGCCGCTTCGGTTACCGCAGATGTATTCTCCGGCGCAACTCCGATGGCAGCAGTGAATTCCCAGGGCTGGATGCTTTCAGGAAGCGCACTGGGCAATCTGATTGACGGATTCGGCGGATTCGGCGGCCTGCTGTTAGGTTCCTATCCGAGTGTCATCGGCGGCAGCTGCGCACTGCTGATTCTGTTATGCGGCGCATTCCTGCTGTGGAGAAAAGACATTGACTGGCATCTGTCAGTTACTTACCTGATCACAATATTCTGCCTGTCTCTGGTTGTCGGCCTGATCAAAGGCGCAGGCTTCAACTACGCAGTCTTCAATGTCATCAGCGGCGGCGTTCTCTTCGGAACAGTCTTCATGATGACAGACCCTGTCACAACGCCGATCACAATTCCCGGCCGTATGGTATTCGCGGTCGGCTGCGCGGCGCTGACACTGATCTTAAGATGGAAATCCAATCTTCCTGACGGCGTTCTCTTCTCGATTCTGTTAATGAACATGGTAACTCCGGCAATCGACAAGCTCGTTGACGGCAACCAGATCAAGAACCAGGTCCAGATCCGCAGAAAGGTGATTATCACTTCCGCAGTTGTCCTTCTGGCCGCATTCGGTGTCGGTATGACACTTGATCCGGTGGAAGCTTCCGCAAAACCGGCTCCTTCCGCTGATACACAGACAGACACATCCGAACCTGCCGGCATGGCACTGGAAGACTTCAGTGCCAATAACGTCGCATGCAGAGTCTGGTCCAACACCGACACTGCAGCGCTTGTCTATCATTGCCAGGCAAAGGGATATGAAGGAACAAACGAAGCGACCATCACCCTGAACAAGGATGAAGGAACCGTCACTTCAATCGAAGTCACCGCATTCAAAGACACAGCTGGTGTCGGCGACAAGGCGACAGCTGCTGAAGAACTGGCACGCTATGAAGGCGCGACAATCAATTCTTCCATCGACGCGACAAGCGGTGCCACATTCACAAGCTCATCGCTGCGCGCAATGGCAGCCAAGGCGCTGAACATGGCTGCGGGCAACTGAGGAGGGAATGAAGATGAAAAATTTAGATCATAACTCTGCTCAGTACAAAGCGCTCCTGCTCGGTATCCTGTGTGCGGTATGCGGACTTCTGCTGTCCGTTGTCAATGCCGTTACAGCACCGATCATTGAAGCCAATGCGCTTGCGGCAGTCAAAAAGAGCCTGGAAGAAATCTATCCGGGCGGCAGTTTCAAAGATGTGACGGAAGACCTCATCGCCAAGGATGAAACAGGTCTGATCGACGGAATCTATGAAGCGGAAGGACAGGGATATGTCTTCACACTTCACGGGGTCGGTTATAACTCCAACGGCCTGACCTTCATGGTCGGTTTCAACAATGACGGAACCGTATCCGGCTATAAGGCACTCGAACAGCAGGAAACAAGCGGTGTCGGTTCCCGCTGCTTCGATGATGACTACAGTTCACAGATCATGGCCCTGACTTCCAGCGATCCTGTCCCGCTGCTTTCCGGCGCGACACTGACAAGCACGGCAGTATCCAACGGCATCAATGCCGCAAAGGCTGTCTTCAACGATCTGATGGGAATTTCCTATGATCCTGACGCTGCACCGGCAGCTCCGGAAAAAGAGGCGCAGAAACCGCTCGGCGAAGAAGACTTCTCGAAGAGCGAAGTCACATGTGAGGAAGTTTCCAACGACGGTACAACAGCAGTCTACCACTGCAGCGCGAAAGGATTCGAGGGCATCAATGAAGCCGATGTCACAGTCAATGTGACAGACGGAACCATCGTTTCCATCGCTGTTACATCCTTCGGCGACACAGCAGGTGTCGGTGATACAGCAACGACAGATGCGGAACTTGCAAGATATGCAGGCGCTTCTGCTTCCACAGTTGTGGATGCGACAACCGGCGCAAGCTTCACCAGCACATCGATCCGTGCCATGGCAGCAGCAGCTCTGAACGTCGCAGCCGGCAAGGAACCGGTATCCGGCGGTTCAGACTCCGGTTCTGCTTCAGCAGGAACAGGACTTGCGGCTGAAGACTTCTCTGCAAACGAAGCAGGCTGCAGAGTCTGGTCCAACCTGGACAGCAGCGCTTATGTTTACAAATGCCATGCAAAAGGATATGAAGGCGTCAACGAAGCGACGATCACCCTGAACAAGGATGAAGGAACCGTCACTTCAGTTGAAGTTACAGCATTCAAGGACACATCGGGTGTCGGAGATAAAGCGACATCTGCAGAAGAACTTGCAAAATATGCAGGTGTTTCCCTGGATTCCTCAATTGATGCGACAACAGGTGCCAGCTATACCAGCGCATCGATCCGCGCAATGATCGCAGCCGCGCTGAATATGGCGGAAGGCAATTAACGGAGGCAGCTATGAGTGAAAAGAAAGAAAAGAACGGTCTGCTGAACAGACTTCTGATTGAAAATCCGGTATTCGGACTTTACCTCGGTATCTGCTCTTCACTGGCCATTACAACCAACATCAATAACGCAATCGGCATGGGCATCGCCGTCACTGTCGTTCTGGTTCTGTCGAACATCCTTGTTTCGGCAGTCAGAAATCTGACACCGGATGATATCCATATCCCGGTTTACATCGTCATCATCGCGACGCTTGTCACCATCGTCGGTATGGTGATTCAGGCATACACACCGAGCCTGTATTCCGCACTCGGCGCGTTCATCGACCTGATCGTCGTCAACTGCATTATTCTGGGAAGAGCGGAAGCGTTCGCTTCCATGAATCCGATCGGTCCTTCCATTGCGGACGGTGTCTCCATGGGTATTTCCTACACCCTGAGCATCCTGGCAATGTCTCTGGTCAGACAGATCCTCGGCACCGGAATTCTCTCGCTTTCCAATCCGTTCACAAATGCGGAAATCTTCTCGCTGCGTCTGATCCCGGAAGGATTTGAACTTCCGTTCTTCAAGGAACAGTTCGGCGCGTTCATCACATTTGCGTGCCTGGCAGCGGCTGTATCCGCATATAAGAATCATGTGGAAAATGCTTCCAAGAAGGGGACTAAATAATGAATCTGTTTACATTGTTCATCAGCGGCATGCTGATCAATAACATTATTCTTTCCAAATTCATCGGTATGTGCCCGTTCATGGGTGTTTCCACCAAGATGGAATCGGCAGTCGGCATGGGCCTCGCGGTTATCTTCGTCGTCTTCTGTGCTTCTGTTCTTTCATGGGGACTGTACTATGGCGTTCTTGTTCCGCTGGAACTGGAATACATGAAGCTGATTACCTTCATTCTTCTGATTGCGGCATTCGTTCAGTTCGTTGAACTGTTCATCAAAAAGAACAGCCCGTCGCTGTACAAGCAGCTGGGTATCTACCTGCCGCTGATCACAACAAACTGTGCTGTTCTCTATGTTGCACTCGACAACATTACACAGAAGTATTCCCTGATCGAAACCATCGTCAATTCCATCGGTGTTCCGGCAGGATTCATGTTAATGCTGTGTATCTTCTCCACAATCCGTGAACGCTTAAGAGGAAACGATGTTCCCAAAGCATTTGAAGGGAACCCGATCGCATTCATCATCGCCGCGATTATGGCGATTGCCTTCTCCTCTCTGTCGGGACTGGTATAATAGATGCAGGCTTTCTTTGCAATCCTGATTGCGGCAGTCCTGGTCGGACTGAATGCATTCCTTTATATCCGGAACAGGCAGACACCGGTTCCGGAAGGATGTGAAGACATCAAACCCGACTGCGCCGCGTGCGGAATCGGGGACTGCGCACTCAGAAAAAAATTTATGGAAATGAAAGAGGAAGAAAATGGGAATCGTTAAAGCAGTATTACTGATGCTTGTACTCGGCGGTATCATCGGCATATTGCTCGGTGTTGCCAGCGTCAAGCTGTATGTGGAAGAAGACCACAGAGTCGAAGAAGTTCTGGCGATGCTGCCGGGATACAACTGCGGCGGCTGCGGAAACCCGGGCTGTGCCGGCATGGCAGCCAAGCTTGTCGACGGCGAAACCACCATCGACAAATGCAAACCCTGCAAAGCGGAAGCAAAGCAGGCAATCATTGCTTACCTTGCGGAACACGCAGGCTGATCATTCAAAGAAACCTCATGGAGAAATCCATGGGGTTTTTTATTCTGGAAAATGTCAATCCGCTCTTGCGTTTCTTCTCCGTTATGCTATATATATAAATTGTATCAAATAGAATTGAATAAAACAAAAGAAGATGCTTATGAAAACAGCAGTCAGATATTATTCCAGAAGCGGCAATACAAAAGCTCTTGCCGAAGCCATCGCAAGTGCGGCAGGCGTCAAAGCGGTATCGGTGGATTTGCCTGAAGCAGCCATCAATGAACCGGTGGACATTCTCTTTGTGGGCGGCGCTCTTTATGCATATGGTCTTGATGGCCATATGAAGGCATGGCTGAAAACACTGAAGAAGGAAAATGTGAAGAAGGCGGCAGTATTCTCCACATCCTGGATCTCAAAGCATTCCATGGATCTTCTGAAGAAGGGACTGACTGAAGCAGGTATTCCGGTTGAAGAAGAAACATTCTATGTCAAAAACAGACCGGATGCACAGCAGCTGAAGGCAGCAGAAGAATTTGCGAAAAAGCATATCTGAAAAGAGAAAGGAAAACAGAAAGATGAAGAACGTATTCAAAGAAATCATTAAATGCATGGCAGTCTTATGCGGACTGTTCCTGATCATCCACAGAAGAGTCATCGCTGCAGCTTTAACCGGAACAGAAATGCCGGAAGCACCTGAATGGCATAAATAGTTTCTCGGCCGCAGCCCCAAAGGAGAAGATGAATAATGGGCATTTATGATTATTCCGTAAAGACCGGAACAGGGGAAACACTGAATCTTTCCGACTATCAGGAAAAGGTGATTCTTGTCGTCAATACAGCGACAGGATGCGGATTCACACCGCAGTACGCGCCGATTGAAAAGCTGTATGAGGATTATCATGAGCAGGGTCTTGAGATTCTCGACATTCCCTGCAACCAGTTCGGCGGCCAGGCGCCGGGAAGCGATGATGAGATTCATGAATTCTGCACCCTGCATTACAACACGACCTTCCCGCAGATGAAGAAGGCAGATGTCAACGGAGTAAACGAACTTCCGCTTTACACATGGCTCAAGTCGCAGAAGGGCTTTGAAGGATTCCAGGAACACAAGTACAAGGAACTGCTGGAAAAGAAGTTTGCGGCGGAAGATCCTGAGTGGGCATCCAAGCCGGATATCAAATGGAATTTCACAAAGTTTGCAGTCGACCGTGAAGGAAACTGCGTCGCCCGTTTTGAGCCGACAGCGGACTTTGCGGATGTGGAAGCCTGCGTCAAAGCGCTTCTGTAATCCATAAAAATGCGTATGGCATGACATGATCCGTGTCATGCTTTTTCTTTCCGCCCGGAATGCGAATTTTTCTGTGCCAGTTATCCGCGGAATCGTTTACAATAGACTTAAGTAAAAAGCTGTTCTATATAATCAGAATGAATGATAACGGCTGTACAAGGAGGATTTATGGCTGAAAAAGAAAAGGCTGTCAGAAAGTCTGCCGCAAAGAAAACTGCGGAAAAGAAAACCGCGAAAAAAGCTGCGGTAAAGACAGCGGCTAAGAAGAAAACAGTGAAGGCGGAAAAGAAGCAGGAGCTTGATCCGGTCTTTATTACCGGATTTGACCGCTATCTGATCAATGCGGGACGCGACTACAAAGTCTATAAGAAAATGGGCGCCCACCATGCAGTACATGAAGGCAGAAACGGCATGCACTTTGCGGTATGGGCACCGCACGCAAAAGCAGTTTCCATCGTCTGCGACCGCAACGGATGGAACCCGTCCGCAAACTATATGCTGCCGCTGGAGGAAAGCGGAGTCTTTGAAGGATTCATTCCGGAAATGGGATATGGCGAACTGTATAAATTCGCGATTGAAACAAAGAGGGGCGATATTCTTTACAAAGCAGACCCGTATGCATTCTCTGCAGAATTCCGTCCGGGCACCGCATCCAAGACAGCCGATATCGACGGCTACAACTGGAATGACGGAACATGGATGAGCGAACGTGCTAAAAAGAACACATTCGCTGAACCGATGGCAATCTATGAATGCCATCTCGGATCCTGGTTCAAAAATGAAAATACAGACTGGAAAGACGGCTTCCTGAACTATACACAGTATGCAAAGGAACTCGTTGATTACTGCGGATACATGGGATATACGCATGTTGAACTCATGGGCATCGCCGAATATCCGTTCGACGGTTCCTGGGGCTATCAGGTAACCGGCTACTATGCACCGACAAGCCGCTATGGCGAGCCGAAGGAATTCATGTATCTGGTTGACTATCTGCACCAGCACAACATCGGTGTCATCCTTGACTGGGTACCTGCCCACTTCCCAAAAGACGCCCATGGTCTGGCTGATTTCGACGGCGAACCGCTGTATGAATATGCAGATCCGAGAATGGGAGAACATCCTGACTGGGGCACAAAGTGCTTCGACTATTCCAAGCCGGAAGTTCTCAACTTCATGATCGGCAACGCCCTTTACTGGTATGACGAATATCATATCGACGGACTCAGAGTCGACGCTGTCGCATCGATGCTTTACCTCGACTACGGACGCAAGGATGGCCAGTGGGTTCCGAACAAATACGGCGGAAACGGCAACCTTGACGCAATGGAATTCTTCAAGCACCTCAACTCCGTCATCCGCGGCAGAAAAGACGGCACGATCATTATCGCCGAAGAATCCACCGCCTGGCCGAAAGTCACAGCCAGACCTGAAGACGACGGTCTTGGATTCACCTATAAGTGGAACATGGGCTGGATGCATGACTTCCTGGATTACATGAAGCTTGATCCGTTCTTCCGCAAGGACAACCACAATAAGATGACCTTCGGCATGAGCTATGCCACAAGTGAAAAATACATCCTTGTCCTCTCCCATGATGAAGTTGTCCATCTGAAGTGTTCCATGATCAACAAGATGCCGGGATACGAAGTGGACAAGTTCGCAAACCTGAAGTGCGGCTATCTGTTCATGTTCGGACATGCCGGAAAGAAGCTGCTGTTCATGGGGCAGGACTTCGCCCAGTATCATGAATGGGATGAAAAGGTTCAGCTTGACTGGTGGCTGTGCGATGAACCGCTCAACCGCAGTGTGCAGAACTTCATGAGAGACCTTCTGCATATGTATACAAAGTATCCGGCAATGTATAAGCTGGATGATTCCTGGGAAGGCTTCAGCTGGGTCAATGCCGATGACTCAACCCGTTCGATCTTCTCCTTCATCAGAAGAGACGGCACAAAGAAGAACAGCCTGCTGTTCGTTGTCAACTTCACACCGGTTGAAAGAAATGATTACATGGTCGGTGTTCCCAAGAAGGGCAGATATACACTGATCTTCGACCAGGATGGCGAAGTTACAAAGGAATCCGGAAAGAAGACAATCTTCACCGCAAAGAAGGGCGAATGCGACAATCAGCCGTACCGCGTTGAATATGCGCTGCCGGCATATGGATGCGCAGTCTTCAAATTCAACGAATAAACCTATACTCAGGATGCCTCCGCATTTGCGCGGAGGCATTTTTCCATGTATGACATATTCCATGTGATCGTATACAATGGAATGGGGGTAAGAGCTATGGATGACGCAGTCAGAACGGAACTTCTGAAGCAGTTCAAAGAGTGGATGCTTGAGCAGAAAAGCGATGAGTATACACTGCGTTTTTACCGGGATAATTATGACCATGTCGCGGTCAGTACTGATTATGCGGAAGGGACCGTTGCGTTTTATCCGCTGGAGAACTTCAATGTCGTGGAAATGTCTGTTATAAACAAGATCACTTCCAACGCGGTTTTTTATCTGCATTTTGAACTGAAGGACCTGGAGCACGGCAAGGAACTGTTTGAAGAAATGGTCGAGGCGGTGCTGAAACAGAAAAGTTCGAAAGTAACCAAGGTGCTGCTCTGCTGTTCAAGCGGCATCACAACGCATTACTTCCTGGAAAAGCTCAGGAATGCCAATGAGCTGCTGAATCTCGACATGGAATTCAGTGCCGTTTCCTATAACAATCTGTTTGTCAAAGGATATGAGAACGATGTGATTCTTCTCGCTCCTCAGATTTCATTTGAATATGAAAAGGTGAAGGAAGTTCTTTCCAGCAAGATTGTCCATGTCATCCCGACTTCCATTTTCGGAGCCTATGATGTCAGCGGTATTCTGCAGTTTGTCAGACGTCTGCTTGAAGAAAAGGAAACACGCGAAAAAGAAAAGATGCTGCCGGCGGAGAGAATGGAATTCAAGAATACGCCGCGCATGCTGATTATATCGGTCATTGTCGAATCCGGTTCGATCCGCTTTGTCTATCGCATTTATGACGCAGGAATCGTCACCCATCAGGATGAGGTTCTCAAGCAGAAGTTTGAGATCCGCGACCTTGAGGATATGCTTGATTTCGAACTTGCGCGCTTCAGCGGCATTGAAATGATCTGCATCAATTCACCGGGCGTCTTCTTTGAAGGCAGAATGACATTCCGTTCAGCCGGTATCTATAATGTCGATGTGGCTTCCCGGTTCTCGGAAAAATACGGCGTCCGCTTCCTGTTTGTCAACGATGCCAACGCGATGGCGCTGGGCTATTACGGACTGCAGAAGAAAACCAGAAATCTCAGTTTCTACTTCCATCCCCATGCCGCAAGAACCGCAGGTGTGGGCAATGTGGTAAACGGCGTTCTGTACACCGGCCGCAACAATCTTTCCGGAGAAATGCAGTATCTCCATAAAATCATCGGCTACAGCGCTGATCCGGATGAACTGCTGAAAACACCGGAAGGAACCCTTGAAATTGTCACGAAGTACCTTGTGTCTATCATCGCCAACTTCGATCCGGAACAGATCGTGATTTTCTGCGACATGGTTTATGACGTTTCGCAGCTGAAAAAGGAAATCGCGAAATATGTCCAGGAGGAATTTGTGCCTGAACTGATCAAAGTCGATGATGTGATTGAATATATGTTTGTCGGCGGCATGATGATCTGCGTGCAGGATCTTTCAAAGCAGCGTCTGAGCCATGTACGTCCCCATAAGGAAAGAAAGTGAATCCCATGATCCAGGAACTGGAATTTCTGATTGCGGACATTGACGGAACACTTGTCAATGAGCCCAGAGACATGATGCCTCTGACTGCAGCTGTTCTGAGCGACCTGCATCAAAGAGGCGTGAAAATCGGAATTGCCAGCGGCAGGCCGCTGGGCAGGCAGATTTACCGGATGGCCAGGGATTCCTGGCATCTGGATTTTGATGCGGACTGTTTTATCGGAATGAACGGCGGACAGCTGCGTGACGGGATACAGGATTCGTACAGCGAGTTTTACAAACTGGAACCCGAAGCGATCAGAAAAGCATTTGAACTCATGCAGGCAAGCGGCATTGATGCCAACCCGTTTATTTATATCGGGGAAGATATGCTGTCGCTGAAACGCGATGAAATGATGACCGCTTCGATGAAGCGCCATAACATCAGGTGCGATCTGGTCAATGACATTTCCGACTTCTGGAAAGAGCCGACAGCCAAGATTCTGTTCCGTCTTGCCAAAGAAGAGGATATGCCGCGTCTTGAAGCGTATCTTGCGGAGAATGCGGATTCATCTGTCGCCTTTTTCAAAACACAGCCGACAATGATGGAATTCCAGGACAGAAGGGTGAACAAAGGCATTGCCATGAAGGCCTTCTGTGAAAACAACAGTATTCCGATTGACCGTGTGATGGCATTCGGAGATATGACCAATGACAACGAAATGCTGAAGGAAGCCGGCTGGAGCGTGTGTCTTTGCAACGGATCGGACGACACCAAAGCCTGCGCCGATGTGATCACGGAATACGACAACAACCATGACGGCTTCGGCCATTATATGATCGATCATTGGTATAAACCAAACGGATGGAAAATCCCTGAATAAGTACAGCAGCCGGAGAATACTTTCATCCGGCTTTTTTATGGAGGTAATCATGATGCAGAAACAGATTGTAAATGAAGGCAGACTTCTGAACAGCGACGGCACTCTGAATGAGGCAGGCTATGCGACTTATCTGATCAAAACCTATGACCGCAATGACATCAAAGCCAATGCCATGCGGATCAAGGAATGGGACTACTATCTCATCAACGACGGAAAGCGGGCGATTGCCTTTACGATTTCCGACAATTCCTATATGGGCATGATGAGCGTTTCATGGCTGGATTTTGAAGCAGTCAGTGAAATCACAAAAAGCGAGATCATTCTTTTCCCGAACGGTAAAACAAAACTTCCGCCGACTTCCGTAAAAGGGGATGTATCCTTTCATAACGGCAATCTGAAACTTCTCTTTGCCAATGACGGAATTCTGCGCCATCTCAAATGCGAATACAAAGCCTTCAGGGATGGGAAGACACTGAAAGCGGATCTGATTCTTTCCGATGTCCCGCGTGATTCCATGGTGATTGCGACGCCTTACAAAGAAGATCCCAAAGCATTCTATTACAACCAGAAAATCAACTGCCTGCGGGCGGAAGGCATTGTATCCCTTGGCGATGAGACATGGCATTTCCATAAGCAGGACGCGTTCGGCGTTCTTGACTGGGGCAGGGGTGTGTGGACTTACAGCAACACATGGTACTGGGCTTCCTTAAGCGGCGAGCAGTCCGGCCATACATTCGGTTTCAATCTCGGCTATGGCTTCGGCGATACATCGCAGGCAACGGAAAACATGGTATTCGTTGACGGAATTGCCCATAAGCTTTCCCATGTCACATTCAACATTCCGTTTAAAGAGGACGGAAATGAAGACTTCATGAAGCCATGGACATTCACGAGCGATGATGGCCGGCTGTATATGGACTTTGTGCCGGTGATCGACCGGGCAGCGGATATCAATCTGAAACTGATCCGTTCCAACCAGCATCAGGTTTTCGGCAGATTCACGGGAAAAGTCATTCTGGATGACGGCAGTACTTTTGAAATTGAAAACCTTCCCGGTTTTGCCGAGAAGGTGATGAACAAATGGTAATAATCTCTTTCTAGATGATAAATGAGAGCACGCATCCAGTGATAAACAGCAGGATGGAAATGATCACGGTGAAGGATGTCAGCACCGTTTTCCAGAGCTTCGGATTCATTGCGCCGGAGCGGGTGATATGGAAATCGATCTTCTGCCCGATCAGGGTGTAGCCGGCAATCAGATAGGCTGCCGCAATCAGCACCGTCGGTATGATGACAAAGCGGTCGGGCAGAACGGCGATGAACCATGTGAACAGCGCGACTGCCATGCGGATTCTTCTTGCCGGTATGATGGAATGATAGCGGTAAGTGATCAGGGCAAGATACCATCCGCTGAAGAATGCCAGAACGGCATCGGTCAAAGAAGGCTGTGCCAGAGCGTACAGGAAGGAAGAAGCCAGAACCCCGAAGTAGCGGTTATAGTGGCCCAGCTGCCTCTGTATGACGCCTCTGAATGCATATTCCTCCACCCATGGTTTGATCAGGACAAACAGGATGAAATAGACAATGTTTTTGATGATGTTGAGCCTTGTTGTAAAATGACCGACAAATTCAAACTGGTTGGAAGCCGGCAGAAGCAGGAAGCGGAAGAAGCTTCCTACCGCGGTAAAGAGGTAGGTGACGGCGATGCCGCATGCAATCAGCATGACCATTCTCTGCGGTGAGATCTTCGGCTTCCTCAGATAATCCTTGATATTCAGATCCAGTGCCGCTGCGCTGAACCGGAAGAAGACATATCCGGCCAGCAGATTGAGCACAATGAAAAAGACCATGATAATAAGATCAGGATCAAAGTTTCCGAAGAAACCTGCGTATCTGTTTCGCAGAAAACCGATCCCGTACCATAGCAGCAGATTCAGAAATATGTATATCACAAGTGAAATCCCGAAGCGGTTCACTTGTTTTTTCGCTTCTTTTCTCGTAATAACACGAGGTTTGTACTGTGTCATAATCTACTCAGATATCAAGATTTTAAAACAAAAACATATGTCCGTTCAACGGACATATGTGGAAATTAGACGAAATCTTAAACCGGAATCAATAGCCGTGCTTCTTCAGAAGCCGGTTCATGAGCGCCGGATAGCTTTCCAGATCGAATGTTTCGGCCGCATAAGTTTCCCGGCCGATGTCAGCCAGATAGCCATGGAGCCATACTGCCATCATGACGGCTTCAAAGACATCCGGATTGAGTGTGCACATTGCCGCGATCATTCCGGTCAGCAGATCTCCGCTGCCGGCTTGCGCAAGCGCCGGATTGCCGCTTTGGTTGATATAGATTTCCCCGCCCGGAGAAACGGCAATTGTGTCGGGACCTTTGAGCACAAGGAATACTTTATGTTCCTGCGCAAAGCTGACAGCATATTCCAGACGGTGTTTCATAATCGCTTCGGCAGGCTTGTTGATCAATGCGGCGAATTCGCCGATGTGCGGGGTCAGGATGACCGGACAGCGCACAAAGCGCAGCAGATAGGTGTTATGAACAAACATCCGCAGTGCTTCGGCATCGAGGACAACCGGACCGTTTGATTTCTGCAGGATCAGATCCATGCATTCTCTTTTGCGGTCCATATAGACAGCGCCGCTGCCGAACGCGGCTGCTTTGGCATGCGCAGCTGCATCGGAAACAACGGTTTCGGCAGTGTTGTGGCCGAAGGGATGGAAGACGGCGGTTGTATGCTTCATCGCCGCGATGGGATAGATGCTTTCGGGAAGAACGGCTTCAATATACGGAGCGCCGACGGTTTTTGCGCCGGTGATGTTGAGGATGACAGCGCCTGCCATTCCATAGCATCCTCCGCATACCATGGTTTTTCCGTATGTGCCTTTATATGCATTTTCACTGCGCTTCGGATAGCGGCTGAAGAAAATCTGTTCATTCATTTCATGAAACTGCGTACGCACATTATGAGGAAGTCCGAGATCGAGAAGTTCCGCTTTTTTAAAAAGCCTGTGATCTCTTCTCAGCATATGGAAGGGTTTATAGCAGTCCAGAGCGAAGGTGATCTGGGAAATCAGCGCGTCCCTGTCATAGACGCCGGTATCGGCTTCTGCGCCGCTGTTGATGTCAATGGAAAAGACTCTTGCGCTGCTGCTGTTGATCTTCTGAAAAAGCTTCCTGATTTCCGGTTTCAGTTCGCCGTGATATCCGAATCCGTAAACAGCGTCGATGATCACATCGGTTTCTTTCAGTACTTCATCGAACGCGTCCGCTTTCACAACTGCTTTCCGGCTGACTTTGGAAAAAGCTTCAGAAGCGGCTTCGGTTTTCGGTTTGCCGCAGACCGGCATGATACGGCAGGAATACGCATCCTCGCACAGAAGACGGCAGATCACGGCGCCATCGCCGCCGTTGTTTCCGCTGCCCATCAGAACAAGAATACGGTCATCATGATTTACATATTTCCGGATGGCATCTGCAGCCGCGCTGCCTGCGGAAAACATCAGACCGGAAACAGGAACCAGTGAATCTTTTTCGATCTGTTTCATTCTTTTCGTGTCGACGATCATGATTATACCTTTCTGCAAATTGATTTATGACCATACTGTAACATGGCTGAAAGCCTATTAAAAGTCAAAAAATTTGGTGTTTTGAAAATTCATGCTATAATCGTTTATGGCTTTATTTATACAAGGGAGGTATGGATTATGCCAGCAAAGAAAACTGTTAAAACTACAGAGGCTGCTGAGACAGAAACTAAAACTGTAAAGAAAGCCGCAGCCAAGAAGACAACCGCTAAGAAGGCAGCTGAGACAAAGACAGCTGAAGCCAAGGCTGAAACAAAGACTGTTAAGAAGACAGCCGCAAAGAAGACAGCTGAAACAAAAGCCGCTGCTGAAGAGAAGGCTCCTGCTAAGAAGACAGCCGCCAAGAAGACAACTACAAAGAAGACAGCTGAAAAAGCTCCTGCAAAGAAGACAGCTGCGAAGAAGACAACTGCCAAGAAGGCTGAACCGAAGCCCGAAGTTGTCAAGAGAACAGTTAAGGATTACGAAGACATCATTAACTGGAAGAAGGGCGAAGCTCATGCAATGGACTGGCTCTACATTGAAATCAATGCAGGCGATCTGCTGACTGAAGTTGAAGCAGGCGTCGACAACCTGTCTGCTACATGCAACGCGATTCTGAACTGCATGCTCGAAGGCGATACATTCATTGTTGAACCGGCTGAGGAAAACAAAGTTTCTGACACTCTGACAGTCCGCTACTACTGCGATAACCTGTCCGAATTCAGAAAGAAGTATTTCGATCGCTAATCGCGATGAGCACATGCCGTCTATATGACGGCTTTTTTGTTTATGCGGACATGTCACGCAGCGCGCAGACTGTTAACAGCACGGAACATCCTGCGCCATAGAGTACTTCGGAAATGCCGCTGACATAGCCGCTGCCTGCGGAAAAAAGAAAAGCTGTCAGTGTCAGACAGATATAAATCCTGACGATGTCCGTATGTTCACGGCACCATTCATAAAACAGCACATTCATGTAAACAAGACCCGCATAGGCAAGTGCGATATGCAGTGTCGCGATGAAGGAACTGCCAAAACTGTAGCCGATGATCAGGCTTGCGGAAATCAGAAGAATCAGAATTCCAAGCTTCCTGAACGCATGTTTTCGTGTACAATGGGCTGAAGAACAGACCGAAAGAAGAAAGACAAGCCATGCCAGCATGACAAACGCACTGACATGGACAAAAGGAAAATATGCGGATTCATTGAGCAGTCCGCTCAGGTTCCGTTCGGAAAAACCGATATAAAACAGTGCTGAAAGAAGAAGCAGGGGAATCAGAATACATCCAATCAGGAATATGATCCGTTTCCTGCTGTCAGATAAAAGCTTATGCATAGCGAAATTATAGCAGTGAGGAGGACGCGATGAAAACAAGAGTCGGATATCTCGGTCAGGTCGGCACATTTTCAGAGATTGCCGTTCTGTCTTATTTCCATGACGGCGAAGCTGAACGGATCGGAATGAAAAGCTTCCGCGAAATGCTGGAAGCTCTGGAAAACAAGGAACTCGATTACGCGGTTCTGCCGGTTGAAAATACAACGACAGGCATTATTTCACGTACCTATGACCTGTTAAAAAGCTATGAAGTTTTTGCGGTGGGAGAAGCAGTGATTCAGATCGCGGAAGATCTGATTGTTCTGCCGGGAACGAAGATCGAAGAAATCAGAACGGTCTATTCCCATCCTGAAGCTCTTTCCCAATGCAGCGGATTTTTTGAAGCCCATCCTTCCATCCGCCAGGTGCCTTACAATGACACCGCCAAAAGCGCCGAGCTCGTAAAGAATTCCAATGACCGCTCGATCGCGGCTTTGGGAAGCTGGCGGGCAAGGGAAGCCTATGGACTGGAATCATTGCTGCAGGGGGTGCAGAATCTGAAAAACAATATGACCCGCTTCTTGATTGTTTCAAATAAGAGAATCGTGCAGCCGGAAGCGGATAAGGTTTCTTTGATGATGGTGCTGCGCCATAAGCCGGGAACGCTTTACAACATCCTTGGGATTCTTGCCAAAAACGGCGTCAATGTGCTGAAGCTGGAATCCCGTCCCATTCAGGAACATCCGTTTGAATATTTCTTCTACATCGATTTTGAAGGAAATACAGAAACAAGACTGACGCAGGAAATCCTGAAGGAAATGGGACAGAGATGCATAGAGATGCGGGTTCTTGGCTGCTATAAGGCAGTGCACTTCTGAAACAATTTTCAGAAAATAAATGTTGAAACATTTTCTTTTCCGTTATACGATTGTCTGCGGATATAAATATGATGAATTATACAGCGACATACTTTAGCTTTACATTCAGGTAATCAGGGCAATCGGACATTGCCCGTTTCATCATGATGAACCAGGGCATGATCTGAAAGGAAGCTGAAAACGACCGTACGGATTGATGCCGTACGGTCTTTATATTCTGGGGAGGAATTATGGTCATTGAAGTACATACACAGCAGAAAAATTATCCGGTTTATCTGGAAAGGGGAATCCTGAGCCGTGTGAAAGAACTGATGCCGGAAAACGGTTCATACTTTATTGTCAGCGATGACGGCGTTGATGAAAAATGGAAAGAATGCCTGCAGGCACAGTTTCCCGATGCGCCGATGCATATCTTTAAAAACGGTGAAGCTTCCAAAAACCCGGAGGTCTGGCTGGAAATTCTGGCAGATATGCTGAAGAATGAAGTTTCCAGAAAGGATACCGTGATTGCTTTAGGAGGCGGGGTGGTGACTGACATGGCAGGCTTTGCGGCAGCGTCCTACATGCGCGGCATCCGCTATATCTCAATTCCGACGACAACCCTGTCAATGATTGATTCTTCGGTCGGCGGAAAAACCGGAATTGATTTTGAAGGAAGAAAGAACTGCATCGGTGCCTTCTGGCAGCCGGATATGGTCATCGCCGATCCGGAAACACTGACCACACTTCCCCGCAGGCACTTCATCAACGGTCTTGCCGAAGCAGTCAAGGCAGGCGTGATTCTGGATGAAAAGCTGTTTGAACTGTTTGAAAAAGATGACTGGGAAGCGCATCTTGATGAAATCATTTGCCGCAGCCTGATTGCCAAGCGTGATATTGTCGAACAGGATGAAAGAGAAGGCGGCATCCGGAAGCTGCTGAATTTCGGTCACACCTTCGGCCATGCCTATGAATCGCAGGGAAACCTGAACACATGGCTTCATGGGGAATGCGTGGCAATGGGGATGATGACGGTGGTCGAAAATGAAGATGTGAAAAAACGTCTGTCTGCAGTCCTTAAACGCATGGGACTTCCGGAATCCTGCAATTATGATCCTAAAGAAACCGCAAAACTGATACGGAATGATAAAAAAGCGGATCATAAGCGTATTACAATTGTACAGGCTGATGAGATCGGCAAAGGACATCTGGAAGAATGGACTATGGAAGATGTCGAAAGGAAACTGATGCTATGAAAAATACATTTGGAAACAATCTGACCGTGACACTGTTCGGGGAATCGCACGGCAAAGCCATCGGTGCTGTCATTGACGGCATGCCTTCCGGCGTCAGAATTGATGAATCCTATATCGCTCTGCAGATGGACCGCAGAAGAGCATCTTCCGCACTTTCCACCGCAAGACGGGAAGCGGATCAGGTACAGATCCTGAGCGGCGTCAAAGACGGGATCAGCACCGGCACGCCGATCGCGCTGATGATCGAAAACACATCCGTCAGACGCAGTGATTATGACGATCTTTCAGATAAGCCGCGTCCTTCCCATGCCGATTACAGCGGATATGTACGCTACCGTGGAAATGGCGACGCAAGCGGAGGCGGACATTTTTCCGGCAGGCTGACAGCGCCTCTGACAGCAGCCGGCGCAATCTGCCAGCTGATGCTAAAGGAAAAAGGAATTTCCGTCATGACCCATATCGCTTCTCTCCATGGGATTTGCGACAGACCGTTTGATGAAGAAAATCTGAGCGGGGATCTGCAGATTCTCGAACAGGCGGAATTTCCGGTTCTTGATGAAGCTGCAGGAGAAAAGATGAAGCAGGCAATCAGAGAAGCTGCAGCAGATTCCGATTCTGTCGGCGGCATTCTTGCGACCGCAGTCAGCGGCCTGGAAGCAGGAATCGGGGAACCATGGTTTGATTCAATTGAATCCATGATCGCCCATGCCATATTCTCCATTCCGGCAGTCAAGGGAATTGAATTCGGTGAAGGCTTCGGATTTGAAAAACTGAAAGGATCAGAAGCGAATGATCCCTTTATCCTCAAAGATAAAAAAATACAGACACTGACCAATCATAACGGCGGTGTGAACGGCGGGATCTCCAACGGGATGCCTGTTCTGTTTCAGACCGCAGTCAAACCCACACCATCCATCGCAAAGAAACAGAAGACAGTCGATCTTTCTGAAATGTGCGAAACAGAAATCGAAATCAAAGGCCGGCATGATCCGGCAATCATCCACCGCGCTGTTCCGGTGATCGACGCAATGACGGCGCTGGTGCTGTGCGATCTTCTGATCGCCCGGTTTGGATGCGATTATTTTGGAAGGGAAAAGGAATGAAATGAGACTTGGATTAATCGGCTGGCCGCTGGGACACAGCAGGTCGCCGGAAATACACCGCCATCTGACCGGTACGGATTACCGGCTCATTCCGTTAAAAAAAGAAGAACTTGAAGATTTCCTGAAGGAAAAGGAATTCGACGGACTCAATGTCACGATTCCTTACAAGCAGGAAGTAATACCGTATCTTGACGTGCTCGATGTTTCCGCTGTGAAGACCGGCGCCGTCAATACAATTGTGAACAGGGAAGGAAAACTGACTGGATACAATACCGATTACATCGCGCTGAAGGAAATGATCCTGAACGCGGGTATGGATCTTTCGGATTCCTTAACCGCAGTTCTTGGAAGCGGAGGCGCCTCCAAAGCCGCATCCGCTGCGGTAAAGGAACTTGGAGGAACACCGGTGATTGTCAGCCGCTTTGAAAAAGAAGGCACGATCACTTATGAACAGCTGTATCAGAAACAGAATGAATTTTCCTGGCTGATCAATACAACCCCGGTGGGCCTTTCCGGAAGGGAAGATGAAGCGCCTGTTGAGATTCAGAAGTTTACTGCACTGAAAGGTGTGATTGATGTCATTGCCAATCCGCTTCGCACAAGACTGATGTTTGAAGCCAAAATGCACGGAATCCCGGCCATCGGAGGATTTGAAATGCTGGTGCGTCAGGCTTTCTATGCCGAAGAATATTTCCTGGACCGCAAACTGGATCCTGCTTTGATTGATGCGTGTCTGACAAAGATGTACAGCACAGACCGCAATCTGGTGCTCATCGGCATGCCGACATGCGGCAAATCCACTGCTTCAAAAATGCTTTCGGAAAAGACGGGAATGCCGCTCGTTGATATGGATCGTGAGATCGAAAAGAAACTCGGCACATCGATTAAACAATGCTTTGAAGAACATGGCGAAGCATATTTCCGGAAGCTGGAATGTGAAACAGCAGAAGAGATTTCAAAAACCGGAGGACATATTATTTCCTGCGGCGGCGGGGTGATCACCAACGAAGGCATTGCCACTCAGAAGATTGTCAAGAAATAACATCTTAGTATCCGACACCGGAGCGTCCGCTCTCTTTGACAAAAGAAGCGCTGGATCAGCTCTACACCGAACGTCTGCCGCTGTATGAAAGATATGCGGATCTGGCAATTGACAACAACGGTGAAATTGAAAAGACGGCAGACTGTATCCTTGTACAGGCTGCAGGAGGAAAGAAAACAATATGATTATCACACTGAAAAAGAATGCACCCGCTGCAGAAGTAGAAAAGCTGACGAAATCATTTGAAGAAAAAGGCCTGCAGGTCAATGAAATCAAGGGACAGGACTTCAACGTCTTCGGACTTGTCGGTGACACATCGCGTCTGTATGAACGCGATATTCTCGCCAACATGTGGGTTGAAAATGTACAGCGTGTTTCAGCGCCTTACAAACTGGCAAACCGCATGTTCCATCCGGAAGACACGATTGTCGATGTGGCTGGCATCAAAGTCGGCGGTCATGAAAAAATCGTCATCATCGGCGGACCGTGCTCCGTAGAAGGCGAAGATCAGATCTGCCGCATTGCCCAGGAAGTTTCCGAATGCGGTGCCGACATGCTCAGAGGCGGCGCCTACAAGCCGAGAACTTCCCCGTATGCATTCCAGGGACTTGGCTATGAAGGCATCCTGGACCTTGTCAAGGCAAGGGAACTGACCGGTCTGCCGGTTGTATCGGAACTGATGTCTGCCGACAAGATCGATGAATTCGCAGAACATGTCGATCTGGTTCAGATCGGTGCCCGCAACATGCAGAATTTCGATCTGCTCAAAGCAGTCGGTCATATGAATAAGCCGGTTCTTCTGAAACGGGGCATGAGCGCGACAATTGAGGAATGGATTATGTCTGCTGAATATATCATGGCAAACGGCAATCCCAATGTCATTCTGTGCGAGCGCGGTATCCGCACATTTGAAAAATATACAAGAAACACAATGGACCTTGCGGTCATTCCGATTATCAAGGAACGTACCCATCTGCCGATTGTCATCGATCCTTCCCATGCGTCCGGTGACTGGAAGCTGATTGAACCGCTGTCTCTTGCGGCAATCGCAGCCGGCGCTGACGGACTGATCATTGAAGTCCATGACCATCCGTCTGCCGCTTGGAGCGATGGAGCGCAGTCGCTGAAGCCGGAAAACTTCCAGACGCTGATTCAGAAGGCAAAACTGGTCGCACAGGCGATCGGAAGAGAGCTCTGATGAAAGTCACTGTTTATCCATCCGTTCCTACCGGCTTTGATTTCACGCTTCCTTCCTCAAAGTCGCAGACACACCGCGCATTGATCGCTTCTGCGCTTGCGGACGGGGTTTCCCGTCTTGCAAAGATCACGCGTTCTGAAGATATCGATACAACAATAGATGTGCTTAAGGTACTCGGCGCCTGCTTTGAGATTGACCAAGACAGCGTCATTGTAAGAGGCAGCGGCAGAAAAAGAGATGTATCGGTCAGAGAAATATTCTGTCATGAATCAGGAAGCACGCTGCGCTTTACCATTCCGCTGTTTGCGGTAGATGAAACGGAAACGGTATTCACAGGAAAAGGCAGACTGATGAAGCGGCCGATGGATGTCTATGCCGGAATCTTTGAAGAAAGAAATCTCAAATGGGTGCAGACAGAATCCGCCATCACACTGAAAGGACCTCTGACGCCTTCGCAGTATCATGTCAAAGGCAATATCTCTTCACAGTTTATCAGCGGCCTGCTGTTTGCGCTGCCGCTGCTGGGCGGGGATTCATCGGTGATTGTTGAGCCGCCGATGGAATCGGCATCCTATATCGCTCTGACAATGGATATGCTGAAAAAAGCGGGTATTGAAATCAGACAGGACGGTCTGACATTTGAAATCCGGGGAAATCAGAAATATCAGCCTTTGAATCTGACAATCCAGGGCGATGACTCCCAGGCCGCATTTATCGCTTCTCTTGCGGCACTGACTTCCTCTTCCGTTTCCGTTCACAGGATGGCGCATGACTCCCTGCACAGCGATCATGCGATTGTGGATCTGATGAAACAGGCAGGAGTCTCTGTCAGTGAAACAAAAGACGGCTATCTGTTTGCAGGAAACGGAAAACCGAAGGCTCTTGAAGCAGATCTTTCCGATTGCCCGGATCTGGGGCCGATGCTGTTTGGTCTGGCGGCGGCTTCGCAGGGAAAAAGCATATTTACCGGCACGCAGCGTCTGCGCTTAAAAGAAAGCGACAGAATCGAAGCGATGAAGGAAGAACTGTATAAGCTTGGCTGCGAAGTGAATGTACAGGAAGGAACCGTTGAAATTGAAGGGCTTGAGACAATCAGAGGCGGCGTGACACTGAACGGCCGCAATGATCACAGAATCGTGATGGCACTGAGTATTCTGGCCTGCGCGGCAGAGCAGCCAATCGTGATCGAAGGGGCAGAAGCTGTCCGCAAATCATGGCCTTCCTTCTTTGAAGATCTCAAAAATCTGGGAATCCGGATTGAATATGAAGAATGATTCCGAAATACAGCATCTGAGAGGTGCTGTATTTTTGGTATACTGAATGCGCAAAGCGAGGAAACAACAATATGACGATTACCAAGATCGTGATCACCGGCGGTCCCTGCGCCGGAAAAACAACCGGAATGAGCTGGATCCAGAATCATCTGTCCCGTTTCGGATATACAGTCCTGTTTGTGCCGGAAACAGCGACGGAACTGATCGGCGGCGGCGTTGCGCCGTGGACATGCGGCACCAATCTGGATTATCAGAAATGCCAGCTGAAGCTCCAGCAGACCAAGGAAGAACTGTTTGAACAGGCCGCAAAGACAATGAACAAAGACAAGATCATCATTGTCTGCGACCGCGGCTTTATGGATAACAAAGCGTATATGACCGATGAGGAGTTCATTGCGGCATCCGCTTATATCGGAAAGGACCCGGTGGAACTGCGCGATTCCTATGACGCTGTTTTCCATCTGGTTACCGCGGCCAAAGGCGCTGAAGAATTCTATACCCAGGCCAACAATGAAGCCCGCTATGAAACAGTGGAGGAAGCTGCTGCGCTCGATGACAAATACATCGCCGCATGGACCGGCCATCAGCATCTGCGCATCATCGACAACTCCACGGATTTTGAAGGCAAGCTGAAACGACTGATCAATGAGATCATCCTGTTCCTGGGCGAACCGGATCCGATTGAAATCGAACGCAAATATCTGATTGAATATCCGGACCTCAAAGCTCTTGAAGCAGATCCTTTATGCCGCAAAGTCGACATTGTGCAGACATATCTCAAAACCGAAGACGACCATGAATACCGAATCCGCAAAAGAGGGGAAAACGGCCATTATGTCTATTATGAGACATGGAAGTCAAAGGATGGCGGCCTGAAGAGACTGCAGAGGGAAAGAAGAATGACCGAAAGCAGATATAACGAACTGCTTGAACAGGCTGATCCCAACTTCCATACACTGGAGAAGACTAGATACTACTTCACTTATGAGCGGCAGTATTTTGAAATTGATATCTATCCGTTCTGGGATGACAAGGCAATTGTCGAACTTGAGCTTTCCAGTGAAGACCAGAAGGTGATTTTTCCGCCGAATCTGAAGCTGATCCGCGAAGTGACAGGAGAAGAGGAATATAAGAATCATTACCTTGCCCGCAATGACACAAAGACTGTCTGATTGGGCTGTGCTATAATGAGCAGGTTATGAAAAAGAAAGAAATAGTGATCCTTGCGGTGATTGCCGTACTGTCATTGGCAGCTTTGGCCATCATCCGCTTTATGCCGAAAAAGAGCACCCCTGCGTCTTCTGACACGATGCCTGAAGGGGAAGCGAAAGGAATCTGGGTCGCGGCTGTCAACCGCGGCAAAGCGATTCTGTATTTTGATTCCGGGGTGGATGCGGAATATACAATCACCGGAAATGTCGGCGATATGACGATTGAAGTGGCGGACGGCATGTGGCATGTCAAGGAAGTCGAATGCTACGACTATACATGCAAGAATATGGGATGGGCATCGCAGGACAGCCTGCTGCCGATCATCTGCCTGCCCAATGACATTGTCATTGTGGATGCCGAAACAGCAGAAAACATGCTGGCGGAGAACGGGAATGGGAACTGAGAAAACAAAGCATTTCGTCTATCTGGCTCTCTTCAGCGCCATGGCGATTGTGCTGAGTCTGATTGAATCCATCTACATCGGTCCGATCTTCTTCATGGTCAGGATCGGTCTGGCAAACATTGTCGCTCTGGTTACCGTGAAAATCCTAGGCGTGAAGGAAATGATCATCGTCAATACGATGAGGGTTGTGATTTCCACCCTCATGCGCGGCATGATCTTCTCCAGTACCTTCTGGATTTCGCTGGGCGGGGTGGTTTTATCCAGCATTGTGCTGATCCTTCTTGACCGCATGAACTCATCGCTGATGTTCACATCCGTCATGATGTCGATTGCCCACTCAGTGGGACAGGTCATTGTGGTCTGCTTCTTCTATATGCAGGCCAGGGTGGCCGCGATTTTGCCGTATCTGCTGCTGGGTTCCATTCCGATGGGAATTCTCACCGGCATTACTGCACAGCTTGTACTGGCAAGAATCAGACCGCTTCGCAAAAGGATATAGAAAATGGACGCAGAAAGACTGCAGAAACAGATCAGCTTCCTTCTGGAAGCGGACAAGGAAAAAAATATCTTCCGCCAGACCCATTTAAGCAATCACGGCAGAAATGAAAATGATGCCGAACATGCCTGGCATATGGCGCTTGCGGCATTCCTGCTCAGGGAATATGCCAATCAGGAAATCGATCTTGCAAGAGTCATGGCAATGTGCCTGATTCACGATATTGTGGAGATTGATGCGGGCGATACCTATGCCTATGATGAGGCAGGCAAAGCAACGCAGAAGGAGCGTGAAGACAAGGCGAAAGAAAGAATCTTCTCGCTGCTGCCGGATGATCAGAAAGCGGAGATGATCGGACTGTTTGATGAATTTGAAGCATTTGAAACACCGGAATCCTGCTTCGCCCACGCGATGGATAATGTTCAGCCGTTCATCCTGAATGATTCCAACGGAGGCGGCGACTGGAAGGAACATGATGTTTCAATTTCACAGGTTCTGAAGCGTCAGACCCAGAGCGCCAAAGGCTCCAGAAAGCTTTGTGATTATGTTCTTGAAAAGCTGGAAGAACATGTGAAAAAGGGAAATATCAAAGACGACCGTGAAAATAAGTGAGCTGCCATTTGAACAGGATGGCAGCTTTTTAAAGTTTTCATTCCCGTCCGCAGATACTAAAATAAATGTTGAATTTCATCCACGGGGGAAACGAATATGGCAAAAAAGAGAAAAATCAGAACCGGAGCCAAAGTGTTTGCCGGAACCGTGCTGGCCGCATGCGTGGCAGTCTGCGGGATTTATTTCTGGAAAAACCGGGAAGAACCGGAAGTCAGAAAAGAAGAACCGACAGCAGAACTGCGGGAAACGGAAAAGCCGGTGATTGAAGAAATCAAAGAAGAAGAAACATCCTTCTCCCTGTTTATGGTCGGCGACGGCCTGATCCATGGCGCGGTCTATTACTGGGCGGAGCAGCCGGACGGAACCTATGAATTCAAGCCGATGGTTGACAGGATCGGCGAGATTGCCCGCCAGTATGATGTGGCTTATTACAACCAGGAAACGATCCTCGGCGGAACGGAACTTGGCTTAAGCTCCTATCCTGTTTTCAATACACCGCAGGAATTCGGTCTTAACATGATTGAAGAAGGCTTCGATCTTGTGTCAACCGCAACCAACCATTCAATGGATATGGGCGTGGAAGGACTGGAACGTTCCTATAATTTCTGGAAATCGCATGATGATGAAATCCTCATGGAAGGCACCAACATGTCATGGGATGAGCGCAGTGAAATTTCTGTACGTGAATGCAACGGCATCTCCTATGCATTCCTTTCCTGGACATTTGGAACCAACGGCATCCCGACACCGGAAGGAATGGAATATCTGGTCAACACCTATATCGGCTATGAGGATGAAATGCTCGAACAGGTCAGACGCGCCGATGAAATGGCGGATGTGGTCATCATGGCAATTCACTGGGGAACGGAATATGCCGATTATCCCAATGAACATCAGATCTGGCTTGCCCAGGAACTGTCCGATGCCGGATGCGATATCATCATCGGCAACCATCCGCATATGATTCAGCCTGTGCAGTGGATCAACGGCCATAAGACAATCTGCTTCTATGCCCTCGGCAATCTGATCAGTGCCCAGTTCGATGATTCGCTTGTCGGCATGATGGGTGCCGTGACAGTCACTAAGAAGACAAAAGGGGATGAATCGGAAATCATCCTCAGCGATGTCAAGGCGGACCTGCACTGGACCTATGGCGAAGTCAATACATGGAAGGATATGGAAGTCATTCCGTTTACCCAGCTGAATGATTCTCTGTGTCCGGGCTATCAGGACATTTATAACAGAATGTCGAAGATCATTACTGCAATGGATGATTCCATTCAGGTGGGCGGATTCTGAGAAATCGATATAATAAATCTATGAAAGAAGTTAAAATACCCAAAAGAACAACAACATTGATTCCGTTTGTGCTGGAAGTGGTTATCTTTGCCATTCTGGCAATTCTGTTTGTTGTTCATTCCGACATCACGGGCGGCACAAACAGTATGGGCTTCTGGCTGTTTATCGCGGCCTGCCTGCCCGGCATCTATATGTGTGCCGACTGGTTTGTCTCTTATCTGAGCGTTTCGGATGAAGGCATCACAATCAGCGGGCTGAGCGGAAAGAAGATGACAATGAAGTTCAGTGAGATTTCCGCTGTCGGCGTCAAAAAATCATTTGCCTTCCTCTATGGAAAAGACCGCAAGCTTGTCACATCAATGGAAGCGGACCTTGCGGCAAGTGAGGAAGCGATGAAAATCCTCAAGGCCCATAAGATCAGAGTGATTGATCTTGAAGCATTGAAAAAACAAAAGAAAAGCGCAATCCGCTGAGCGCGGATTGCGGCAGAAAACCGATCCGTCAAAAAAACGATGCAGACTTTGCATCGTTTTTCATTGGCTATACGGAAACCTGTTCGACTTCCTTTCCGAGTTTTTCGTGCAGGAAGACGGATGCGTTTTCGCGGAACGCGTCGGCGTCATCGCTGACATAGAATCTTCTTACGGATCCCGGCTCATCATTGAGCTGGTGCGTTTTTTCCAGACTGTTTTTTAAAGCAAGCGCGGATTCATAGGAAGAAGAAACAATCTGAATATCGGGAACCAGACTCTGTACTGCATCCAGAAGCAGCGGATAATGTGTGCAGCCCAGCACCAGTGTGTCAATGCCATGGCATGTCAGCTGATCCAGATATTCCTTCAGGATGATCGTGACAACCTGGTCATCTTTTCTGTATCTTCTGTTTTCGACAAGCGGAACCAGAAGCGGACATGCCAGGGAATATACTTCGGCATCCGGTTTATAGCGGTGAATGCGTTTCGGATAGGCATCGGAGCGGACCGTGGCAGTAGTTGCCATGATGCCGATTTTCCCGTTCTTTGTGATTTCAGCCGCCTTGCGGGAGGCCGGATCAATGACGCCGTAGATCGGCAGATCGAATTCCTTCATCAGTGTTTCCCGCGCGACGGAGTCGGCTGTGTTGCACGCTATGACAAGGCTTTTGAGTTCAAAGCCGTTGAGAAACGCGACATCATTGACGGAAAACTCCTTGATCTGCTTTTCCGATTTGGTGCCGTAGGGCACATGCGCCGTATCCCCGAAGTAGAGGATATTTTCATTCGGCATCATTTCTTCAATATGCTTGACGACGGTCAGTCCGCCGGCACCTGAGTCGAATACGCCGATATAGGCGTTTTTGTTTTTCATAATGAATTGACGATCCTCTTGAAATGTTCGCCGCGCTCTTCGAAGCAGGAATACTGGTCAAAGGAGGAAGTTGTCGGTGAAAGCAGGACAACATCTCCGCTTTCCGAGCACTTCACCGCTTCATTGACTGCTTCATCCAGAGTTGTGACAACAATCGCCTTGTCCCCGACCAGATCCGTCGCGATTCTTCTTCCGGAAGCGCCGAAGCCGATGACCTGCTTCACACAGCCGAGATAATTCTTCATCTCATCCATCGACAGGCCTTTTTCAAAGCCGCCGACCAGCAGGATCACACCTTTGTCAAATGCCTTTAAGGCAGTGATGGTCGCGTCGGTATTGGTTCCTTTGGAATCGTTGTAATAGCGTACGCCGTTGAGCTCTCTGACAAATTCAATGCGGTGTTCAACGCCTTTGAAATTGTAGATGACTTCACGGATATCATCGGAAGAGATGCCGATGCGTCTGCAGGCGCTGACTGCGATCATGATGTTCTGCAGGTTGTGCTTTCCGGGCAGGGTGATCTTATCGAGCTCAAGGAGCTTTTCGCCGCCGATGACCATCCATCCGTCTTTGAGATACGCGTCTGTATCATCCTTTTCCAGAGAGAATGTGAAGGTATCGCAATGAATCGGATAGCGGCCTGTATAATCAGCGACAACAGGATCATCGGTATTGAGGATGAACAGGTCGCCTTCCTTCATGTTTTTGTAAATGCGTGTCTTGGAATAGTAATAGTTGTCAAGACCGCCCATGAAATCGATATGGTCCGGTGTCATATTGACAATGGTCGCGACTTCCGGTCTTAAATCAACCGTGTCGATCAGCTGCATGTTGGAAAGCTCAAGGGAAATATAGTGGCCTTCCTCATGGAGCAGGTTGTTTTCCAGAACAACTTCGGACAGCGGGATACCGATGTTTCCGCCGACATGCGCTTTGTCGCCAAATGCTTTTTTGAGCATTTCATAGACAAGCGTTGTTGTGGTTGTCTTTCCGTTTGTGCCGGTGATGCCGATGTAGTGCTGGGGCTTTGCGGTCTGATAGGCAAGCTCGATTTCGGTGATGACCGGGATTCCTCTGTCCTTGAATCTGCGGATAAAAGGGGAAATCGGCGGCACGCCGGGATTCTTGATGACAATATCATAAGGACGTGAGAAGACCTCATCGCTCTGCGGCAGAATCGTGACGCCGATGCTTTCGAGATATTCCCGTTCTTTGACTTCTTTCTGTTCGGTCAGTGTAATGTCGCTGACACCGATCTCATGGAGAAGGCGGATCGCCGCAAGACCGCTTCTGGCCAGGCCGATCACAAGTATTTTTTTATTTCTGAAATCCATAATGTTCTCCTTCTGACTTCCTATTATAGCCTTATTGAGGCTTCAATGAAGTTATTTTGTATTCTGTCAGCTGATGACTTCAACCAGCAGCGCGATCAGTTCATCGATTTCCGTTTCCGGATTCTGCAGCCACAGTCTGACGGCGCCGAGAATTCCGGAAAGATAGTATTCCTTTTTGAGATCTGCCGCATAGGAATCCGTTTCATCCACATTCACAAAATAGCGGTTGATAAACGGCCAGATCATTTCCTTTAATGCATTCACAAATGCCGGATCCCCATGGTCGCTCAATAATGCGCTGGCATAGCGGTTGTTCTGTTCGAGCACCCTTACCAGAGAACCGAGCTGCTCGGAAAATTCCATGGCATCCAGTGCCTTTTCAGCATCCGCAAACAGTTTTTCCACATCTTTGAGCAGCTTGTTTTCTTCTGTTTCCAGAAGATGGGGCACATCGGTGTAATAGTGATAGAAAGTGGCACGGTTGTAACCGGCCATGTCGGTGATTTCCCTGACCGTGATTCTGGCCAGAGGCTTTTTTGCGTAAAGGCTCCAGAAAGCTTCACAAAGGTTCTTTCTTGTCTGTTCGGTAATTTCAGGACGTTTATTCATACTGCTATTATAATTCGACACAATGTCGTATTCAAATTTGACACAAACGGAAAATGTGTTCATTGATGATTATGACTGCCGTCATTATGATTATTCTGCGAAGGAACAAAGATGGCTTATATCGAGTTTACACATGTCTTTAAGGAATACGGCAGCGGCAGCGCAATGATCAAAGCACTGGATGATGCCGGTTTCATTGTGGAAAAGGGCGAACTGGCTATGATCCTTGGATCTTCCGGCGCAGGCAAGACGACGGCCCTCAATATTCTCGGCGGAATGGACCGTGCCACAAGAGGAAACATTATCGTCGATCAGGCCGATCTTTCAAAGATGAACCGGAAAGAGCTGATTGCCTACCGCAGGCATGATATCGGCTTTGTTTTCCAGTTTTATAATCTGGTACCCAATCTGACGGCACTGGAGAATGTTGAGCTGGCCGTGCAGGTTTCAAAGAATCATCTGGACCCTGCGGAAACATTGAAAAAAGTCGGCCTTGCGGACAGAATGGGCAATTTTCCTTCCCAGCTTTCCGGCGGCGAGCAGCAGCGCGTTTCGATCGCCCGTGCAATTGCCAAAAACCCGAAACTGCTTCTGTGCGATGAACCGACCGGTGCCCTGGACTATCAGACCGGCAAGCAGGTACTCAAAATCCTGCAGGATACATGCCGCAAGGACGGAATCACGGTTCTGATTATCACCCATAACTCCGCACTTGCGGATATGGCTGACCGGCTGATCCGTTTTAAAAGCGGCAAAGTGATCTCGATGGAGGTCAATCCGTCTCCCAGACCCATTGAGGAAATCGAATGGTGAAAATGGATTCTGCTTTTATCAAGGATATTCTGCGCACGATCCGCAAGGAGAAGCGCAGATTCTTTTCAATCCTGATTATCACAGCGCTCGGTGTCATGATGTTTTCCGGACTCAAGGCGTCATGCGAGGATCTGCGCAATTCGGCAGACCGTTTTTTTGACGCGCAGAATCTCAGGGATCTGCAGATTGTCTCCACCCTCGGACTCGATGAAAACGATCTGAAGGTTCTTTCGGAAATGGAAGAAATTGAGACGGTCAGCGGCATCTACAGCGAAGAAACCGATTCTGTATGCAATGATATTCCTCTGCGCATCACCCTGACAACATTGAGTGAAGAAGGCATTGATATGCCGTATGTTCTGGAAGGAACACTTCCGAAGGAAAAGAATGAATGCGCGGTGCCGGAACGCTTTGTGAAGGATACCGGAGCGAAGACGGGCGACCGCATTCTGATTGAAGAAAAAAGCGGGGAGGAGGAAACCGAAAACTTCCCTGTCAAGGAATATGTGATCTCCGCGATTGTGACGGATGTCAGCGATCTCAATAATCCGAACGGATCGGTTGCCTTCCGCGAATCGACGATCCGAAGCGATACGGTGTTCATCCGCTTTGACGCGGTCGAAACCGATGTCTATACAGCAGCTTTGATCAGGATCAAAGGCGCAGAAGAACTGCATTGTTTTTCGGATGAATATACCGATACGGTCAGTGCGCTGAAAAAGAAAATCGAGACAAATGTGCAGAAGGACAGGGAAAAGGCACGTACCGAGCGGATCAGAAGAGAAGCCTACGAAAAGGTAAAGGAAGCGGAAGAAGAAGTTTTAAAGGAGCTTGAGGATGCGCGGAAGAAACTGGAAGATGCGCAGAAGGAATACGAAGACGGAAAGCGGGAGCTGGATGAAAACAGCAGACTGCTGGAAGAAGGAAGAAGAACAGCGGAAAAGGCATTGGCGGACGCGCAGCGTCTGATCAATGAGAACAGAGCGCTTCTGGAAAGGCAGAAGGCTGAATTTGAAAAAACAAAAGCAGATCTTCTGAAGCAGATTGAAGAACTGAAGGAACAGAAACAGGGACTGCTAGACGCAAAGAACGGCCTGAAACAGATCGATGACGGTATTCAGCAGATTGATGAAGGACTTGCGCAGCTGGAATCCGATGAAATCAAGGCAATCATGAATCTGCTTTCCTCCCTGCCGGAAGATACGGAAATCACGGAACTGATTGACGGCGTTTCGGAAATTATGGGTTTTGTGGATGAACTGAAGGAAACCGGACTGATTCCGGAAGATTTTTCATTCAAAGACGCGATGGGGGAACTGGATGCCCTGATCGAAAAAGCGGATGAGGAAAGAACCGTTCTTGAAAGTGAAGAGACGCTCTCTTTGATCGCGCGTCTGCGGGAAGCGGATCCGGAAATGCGTCTTGAAGAAACCGGAGAAGAGTATGAAGCGGTTCTGACAATCCTTGGGCAGTACAGTCCGATGGCGGAAATAGAAACAGCCGGACAATTTGTTCAGACCTATGATCTTGCGGTTTCCATTCTGGATTTTGCGGCTGAGGCTGCATCGTCGGATGAATATCAGCAGATTCATACCATCGCGGATCTTACGGATGAAGATGACACCATGTTTTCCGATCCACAAGAGCTGAAAAAGATGTTTGATGAAATGGCTGAGATGCTGGCGGAAATTGCCGGCACGGAAAAGCCGCAGACAGTCAGCGAACTGGTGCAGACATGGCAGACCGCTTTGGAAAAGCTGCAGAAGCAGAAGGAAGAACTTGTCACATTGCGGGCGGAGATTGTTTCTTCATTGAATGAAAACGGCATTGAGGAAGATGAAATCGACAGTACCGTCGCTCAGATTGATGACGGCATCCGGCAGATTCTTGACGGTATCGCCTATGGCGAGCAGCAGCTTGCGGACGGCGAAAGGCAGCTGAATGAAGGACAGGCGGAACTGGATCTGAACCGGATTGAGACAATGGCGCAGCTGGCAGATGCACTGCGTCAGATTCAGGAAGGCTATCAGAAGCTGCTGGATGGCAAAAAGGAACTGGATGAAGGCTGGGAAGACTTTCATGAAGGCGAGCAGGAGGCAAAGGAAGAATTCGATAAAGCCTATCAGACAATCGATGATATCGATACCGCTTCCTGGTATCTGCTTGACCGCATGTCGCTTTCCGGCTATGCGAATATTGATTCGGATGCCGGATCCATTGAAGCGATCGGAACGGTATTCCCGATTGTTTTCCTGGTTGTGGCAGTGCTGATTTCCTTAACCTCTATCACCCGTATGGTGGAAGAGGAAAGGGGATTGATCGGAACCTATAAATCCCTTGGCTATACGGACAGCGAGATCCGCATGAAATACATCGCCTATGCTTTCAGCGCGTCGATCTGCGGAAGTGTTCTCGGCACTGTGATGGCGTTTGTTGCTCTGCCTGCATTTATTTTTGTGATTTTCGGCATCATGTATCTGATCCCGAAGTATCATTTCTCCTTCCTTTCTTCCTATGGCATCGGCGGCCCGATGGTCTTTATCGTTGCTGTTCTTGCGGCGGTTTATTTCGCTTCCGCTTCGGAACTGAAGCAGGTTCCTGCCGCTTTGATGAGACCGAAGGCGCCGCGGGCCGGATCCAAGGTATTCCTTGAAAAAATCACACCGCTTTGGAAGCGGATGTCCTTCCTGAACAAAGTCACATCAAGAAATCTGTTCCGCTATAAAAAGAGAATGCTCATGACCATCTTCGGCATTGCCGGCTGTATGGCATTATTGCTGTTCGGGTTTGCGATCGGCGATTCGGTTCATGATCTGATGCCGCGCCAGTATGAACAGACCTTCCTCTATGATGTTTTATGCGCCGCTTCTTCCGATGAACATGAAGAGCTCAGCGAAGCGGTCAGAAATCATAAGGATACCGGAATCTATGCGGATATCATGATCATCTCAGCAGATGTATCGGTACATAACGGAAGACCGGAAACCGTTCAGGCAATCATCTTTGATGATGAAACCGATGTATCGCAATATGTCAGCCTGCGCGATATCAAAGGCAATCCGCTGCAGCTTGGCATGCATGACATCATGATTACCCAGAATGCCGGCAATGTGCTGGGATTCAAAGACGGCGATACCATTTCCGTTCAGCTGAATGATCTGCAGAAGGCGGAGCTTCCCGTCCGCAGTCTTGTGCAGAATTATCTTGGCAACTATCTCTTCATGCGCAGAAGCGCATATGAGAATTATTATCATGACTTCATGGAAAACGGACTTCTGATCCGTCTGAACGATAAGGACTGCGATGCGGCGGCCTATACGCAGCTGCTCAAAAGCAAGCCCAATGTCATGAGTGTGATTTCCACAGCCGAATTAAGGGATCAGTTCTCCACTGCATTTGTGCTGATCAATGCGGTTGTATACATTGTCATCATCATGTCGGCGGCACTTGCCTTTGTTGTTCTGTTCACGCTTTCCTCCATCAATGTTTCCGAACGTACAAGAGAGATTGCGACAATCAAGGTTCTTGGATTCTTCGATGGGGAAGTTCATACATATATCGACAAGGAAACCGTGATCCTGACGGTGATCGGAATCGCGGCCGGTCTGCCGCTGGGCTGGGCGTTTGCGCAGACGCTGACCGCAATCCTGAATCTTCCTTCGATTTACCTGGCAGTCAGTCTGCATGGTGTCAGCTAT
>CAMVGT010000013.1 GCA_947167125.1 uncultured Erysipelotrichaceae bacterium | reverse complement strand
TATGCTGTTTACAGAGGGATGACACCATCTGATTATCAGTATCATGCCGGTTTGATGAGGACTAATACAAGATCAGATACACAATCAATCATACATATAGCCGGAAGCGGTTATGTTGTTCAAAAAGACACATGGGGTTCATTTATTTTTGGCGAGAATTATAAAGGTATATGTAAACCTAACGGTTGTAGTATGAATACTGCAAATAAGTATAATTTTGTTGCTACAGCTGAAACGCTTTACGGGCTGCCGTATACTTTTGTAAATCAAATTTATTATGATCTGAGTTCTTCAAATTATCTGGTTTATCCTTCAATGATCTCAAGTATAAGATGCGATGGTGTTGTCGAGTATGCTTATGAGTGGTATGCCTATCGTGTAGGAGGACCTGATAATTATTGGGATATTACGATTAATGCTGCAGCAAATCTAAATGCTCACGCTGGAAATAACATAACCCCGAAAAAGCAATGTACTCAATTGCTTACCTATGTTTCATCATATTATCCTGATTAAAAAGAATATCCGAACTTTGTTTTGGTCAGGGGGCGGTTTCAAAAAACGTACAGCTTATGGCTTCACAATTGGTGTGGGTTGCAAGTGATGTTATTCAGAAGACTCGTATGCTTATTTTGAACTCAGAAGATCGCGCAGGAAGTTGGATGTGTTTATTCTGACGTACTGTCTGATCGCAAAGACATGATAAACATATGACCGGTTTCCAAAAATGCAGCAGCACTCATGTTAGAATTTACGATATGAAAAATGACAGCGTATTAATCAGCCGGAACCGGTACAGATTCGCATTGATTGATGACGATTTCTTTTATCATGCCCAGATGAAGGAAATGCTCCGGGAATTCTTTCCTGAGTCGGAAGTAGATTGTTTCTTTTCGATTGATGAATTGATGGGATCAGAAGAGCAGTATGCGTTGCTGATTGTAGATGTGATGCTTAATGATAAAAACGCAATCCCTCTTTCAAGAGTATTGTCTGAAAAGGCTCCGTTTATCATGTATTACAGTGCAGCCAGAGAGAATTTAAGAATGGCATTCGGATATAACGTAATCGGATTCATTCTGAAAACAGATTCGCAGAGCGAGATAAGAAGACAGTTTGTCCGCATCGAAAAACAGTATCTGGAGGATAAGATTATGCTCCGGACAATGTCCGGTCTTACCGAAATGAAGCTTTCCAGGATTGTTTATATTGAAAAAGAAGGCAGAAAAATCTTCGCATATGCCCCGGATCAATCACGGATACAGATTCTTGATTCTCTTAAAGAAATACAGGAGAAAACAAAAGGAAAAATGATTTATGCAAATCGGTCAGTTTTGATCAATACAGATCATATACGTTCAATCAAAGACAACTATGTTTTTCTGGCTAATGGCAAGACAGTGGATATAAGCAGACGTTTGAAGAAGGCAGTAGAGGCAGCCATCGTCGGGAGGTTTCAATGAGCATAAATACTGCAGGTATGCTTTCATTCTATAGTTGTTTATTTTTAATGATGTTCATCCCTTTTTGTGATTCAAAAAATACAACTCCGCTTAAGTGCAGTTTGGTTTGCATCCTATATTCGGTGACCGAATACCTTCTTCCAAAAGCTTACACACCGTTGATGATCAGCTTTCCATGGTGGGTGTATTTTGTGTTTCACACACTCGCAAAAGAAGGAATACAGATTCTTGCAATCAAAAGTATTCTGAAAACTGATTGGATGGTATCCGTGATTCATTCATGTGTACTCTCTGTGCATATCTATTCAGCACAAATAATATTTGATTTGCTGGCATATGGTTTATTCCCGAAACTGCACGAAAGTCATCTTGCTGTTGTTTTGATCTGGATGGCAAGCACTTTAATAATGGCTTTCTGGTATAGAAAGTTTAACAGAGATTTGAGCCGGGTCGCTGAAAATGATAAAAAGTACTATCTTCTGATAGCTGTATCGGTGGATGTGTTTCAATACAGACTTTGTGCTGCTTATGAGAATACCCTGGATAATACACTCGGCATCTTTTCCTTAATTGTCCCGCTGCTCATCACAACAGTATTGAAAAAGAATATTCTGGAGGAACATTACAGCATTGAACAGGGCAGACTTCACGCACTGGATCATATGGCAAAGAGCGAACTGACAGCCTTAAACCAATATGAAACTGTCCTTACCAAAACAAGGCATGAACTGATTAACCACATGAATGTGATCAGGGGCTACTCGGAAAGCGGAGAGAAGGATAAGCTGAATGGATATATCAATGAAATCATAAAAAACGCCGCCGTTGATCCGGTATTACAATACAGTGATAATGTTTATATCAACACGATCATCAAGTATCTGAAAAGCATTCATCCGACCGTAAATATAAATGTCGACACAACAATAGGATCAGACTGCCCTGCAGACCCATTGGATCTGGGAATGATTGTGCTGTGTCTATGTGAATCCTCTTTTAGCACGCTGCCTGCAAACAGTACTGCTTGCCTGACAATAAGACAGATTGAAAACATGATAATTATTGCAGAATCTGCTGAAGATATCAGAATCAAAGATATTCTGACTGAAACGGATTATTCCATGCTGGAAGAAGTTCTGAAAAAGTATCATGGATCGTTGAATTTCAATGTCAGAAAACCTGGAGATATAGCTGTTCTGCTCACTTGCGATTGACCGTTCAGACAATATAACGCCCACTTAGACAGTACCCCTTGAAATTTGCGGGGGGGTACTACATTATTGATAGCTGACAGCTGATATGATCCGGCCGGTCATAACAAGGAGAAATGGAATGAAGAATATAATGAAATTGTTTTTGGTGTGTACAGTGTTCTTCATATGCATGATGCCGGTATCAGCGGTGGAAATAGACATGGATCATATGTCAGATGACGAAGCATCTGTGCTGACGGAACAGTTCAAAAAACTTGGCATTGAAGAGGAAACAGCAACAATGCTGACAGACAAATACCTTTCAGGACAGAAACTTGACTGTATGAATGGAAAGTACAGTGAGATGGAACCTTTGGCAGTAACTGAATCTGAAGGATTCTATGAAGCTTTATATGAATATCCGGATGGTTCCAGAAAACTTGTTTCCATTTCTGCAGGCATCACACAATATATCAGCGGAGGTACCTATTACAGCGGAGGCAACTGGTATACATGGAATAATGCGCTCGTTTATGGTTCTAACGGAGTGATGAGTGTATCATTCCGTGCCAATATGGCGGGTTCGGCATATGACGGACATCTGATATCTGTATCGAGTTTATCTTATTCAGGAACAGGTATTACTCAAAGCTATTTTGGAGTTAACAATGCATATGCAGCATCTGCTGTTCCTGCAAATGGTGGATTCTACGGAGTGAGAAATGGTATGAGTATCTCACTATTGGTATATGTCCCAATGGGAGGCAGTCCATATGCTGTATTTAGTTGTTAGCCATAACCGTATTCTTTGATTGGCATTGTAACAAAGTAGTATAGAAAGAGAGAAAATGATAATGAAAAGAATCTTTAGAATCCTCAGTGGAATATTATTGGCAATAACCTTTTGGTGCACATCTTCGGCTGATGTCAATGCAGAAGAGCTCGAATTAAATCGTTCAGGGTATCATCAAGGAACGGTTTATTATAATGGCAAACCATATAATTATGATGCATACTTTCAAGCAGATGGAAAGGGTATCCGAACTGTTATAAGCACATCAGCATATGTTGCAAGACAGCATGGAAATATCACGGTCCAATTTAATACATATAATTACGGATATAATACCGTTACCGGAGGATCGACTTATGCGGCCCCTCATGTTGGGACGTCATACTCTTCAACAGTTCATTGTTTCTATGGCGATTCACAGGTCATTTCATATAACTATATGTATGGTTATGTATATTTGTTTGGGGATTCAACGTTCAATTATTATCTGTCCGCATGAAGTATGTGATTATTTCCTGCCGGCATTTTGATATTTCAATCAATTGATTCTGGCAGACTCCAAGATAAAGCATAAACGTTAATTAGTAACTGTAAGACACTCTTATGTATCAAACCGTAAGGGTGTCTTACTGCTACTGATATAAATCGTAACAGTACGTATCTTTATGCGATAGTGTATATTGATCCGTTATTCTATTTTTATGGATTGTGTTAATAACGATGCGAAGGGACCATAGCTGTGAGATATTAATCAATTGTCTTAAACTTCATGTAAAAGGATCATTAGAAGTTCTATATCCTGCGGGAATATATTTTCAATGGGAGGAAAAATGATGCATTGGCATAATCAGTCAGCCATACTTTTGATCAGCTGTCTTATTCTCTGCGGCTGTACGGAAACGTCTTCAGTGCCTGAACAGTCATCAGAACCGATTTCAGAAACTGTGAATACGGACGTGAATGAAAACCGCCTTGCAACGCATGCAGCTGTGCGCGGCGGTTTTGTCGCATATTATTCTTCCGATGACATCTATTATGTTGATAGTAAAGTTTCCCTTGTGAATATCGAAAATAATAATCTGAGAAAAGCGGTTCTTTGTGCACAGACCGGATGTACGCACAGTGATGAGACCTGTAACGCTTTTCTTTCTTCCGGACTGCAGGAATGCATTCTTTATCGCGGTGTCTGGTATTTTACTGTTTATGACCGCGGTTCAGCGTCGTTCAAATCACTTGATCAGAAAACCGGGGAAAGGAAAACATATCTGGAATTCAAGGCATCCCAGGATTCCTCTTATAATCTTTCACTGGGCGGATGCACAGGAGAAAATGCATACGTTTACTATATGGAGGATACTTTTGACAGCAATTATCAGCAGCTTAGAAAAAACTCAATACTGAAAATTGATTTGAATACAGGCGAAGAAAAAGAAATACTCCGCTGGTCATCGGATCAGTTTGAGAGCTGGAGTTATTTCGGCGGTTATGAGAACCATATCCTGCTGGAACACAGCTATTTATCAGGAATCATTCCAATCGAAGAGTGGGAAGGGACGCAGGAAGACTATCAGAATTACCTTTCTTCTCTTGAAACCTGTTTTGAATTAATTATTCTGGATACAGAATCATTATCTCAAACTGTAATTGCCGGAAATGATGATTCAGATATGATTGCGCCATCGGAACTATCAATCAGTTTTGGTCAGTACTTTGTTCTGCCATTTGGCGATACTGTCCGCCGATATGACATTACTGCAGGTGAATATACCGAAATTCTGAATCACAGCGGAATCATAAACTACTTCATCTACGATGCCAAAGTATTCTATCTTGTCAGAAATGATCAGCTGGAACTCTGGTGTGCTGATTTGGACGGATCAAATGAGAGGCAGCTTGAGAACCCGGATGATTATATGACTTTCGGTATTGACCGGGAGAGTGAGGATTTGTTTTTCGGTTATACAGATCATGGTGAATGTCTGATTAAGAAACAGGATTTTTATGACGGCAGATATGATCAGGCATTTCCTGTTGGAAATTAGTATTATTCAATTTCGGGTGACAGCAGCGGAATCACATCAATTCTTTCAGGTCACGGAAACGTTTATCTCCAGTTTGCGGGGACAAAATACGTGTTATTCTGAAATTGACAGGAATCTGCAGAATACCGGATCACAGATATCAATCATGTGATTCGGTTTCAACTCTGAAATTATGGAGGTGTCATTAATGAATGGTAAGAAACAGGTATTGGGAATACTGACAGCAGGATTGTGCATGTTAATGAATGCTTCCGGATGCAGCCCAAACAATACTGGCGCTGCAAAGGATAGTGACTCATCTGATTTCACAGGAGCCGCAACAGAAGGTCTCAGGGGAATTAATCTCAACTTGTATGGCCACTTGGCTCCTTCCGGTATCGGTGATGAAATTCTATATGTGACGACAACGGTTTCTTCCATGAATCCTCCCGATCAGACAGAGCCGGTTCTTCTTTGCGCACAGGCAGGATGTACGCACAGCGATGAAACATGCAAAGCATATATCGGGAATGCGGATTACTTTCTCAGTTATCACGATGTCTGGTATTACACAGTATCCGAAAGTGACAACCGATTGACACTTCACTCGTATGACTATAAAAACGGAAAGCGCTCCGTTCTTCATACGTGGGAAGGAAGTGAACAGGACAGTATTGCTGTCGATAACATGCTCGCCGATCATAACAGACTGTATGTATCACTGTACACAGCGAGCTACAGCCCGGAAGAAAACACCTATTATGGCAAAAGTAAAACGGACTGTATTGATCTGGATCAGAATACCTGCGTCACGGTACTGGAATCAGATGAAAAAGAAAAAATGTTCGAATATTGCCACAACGGGAAAGTGCTCTACACATACACATATCTGAATGGTGAGTTGCCGGATTACGTTGAATGGATTGAGCAGGGTAAGAGTGAAGAGGAATACAGCGAACTTCTCGACAGGATATTCACCAGTGAACTCCGCATCCTGGATACGGAAACATCCACAGACAGTCTATTGGGCTCAGGAATCGCCACTACAGGAATCAAACAATTCGAAAAAGAAAAGTTTGCCTGGCATGACGGTAAAACTGTATATGTTTATGATATTGAAAAGCAGAATGCGGTAAGTCTTGATGTTGAAGGTATTGCGGGGGTCAGAATATTTGACGGCAATGTGATTTACACAACACGCGCGAAAGACGGAACATTCAAAGTATATGCATCCGGCACTGATCTTTTACAGAAAGGCGAAAGAATTGGTTCTGAAGATTCATCAGACCGTGTACCATTCAGTATAAAATACGAAACGGAAAACGGATTCTTTGGGATTTACAATGATGCGTTTTACTGGATCCGAAAAGCTGATTTTTACAGCGGAAGATTTGAAAGTTCAATTGAACTGGGGAAAATCTGATGGAGCTTCGACTTGACCATATTACAAAGAGTTATGGTGATAATAAGGCATTGGATGATTTCAGTGCCGTTTTCACTGAAGGCATTTACGGCATTCTCGGCCCCAACGGCGCGGGTAAAAGCACCCTGATGAATATCATCTGTACACTGCTGAAATGTGATGACGGTACAGTGATTTTCAATGGGAAGGATACTCACAAATCCGGTAAGGAATATCTGAATCAGCTTGGCTACATGCCGCAGGTACAGACACTGTACCCGGAATTCACGGTCCGTGAATTTCTTTATTACATCGGTGCTTTAAAAAACATGAAGCCGGAACATGTCAGAAAAAGAGCTGCTTTGCTGCTGAAGAAAGTAAATCTTTATGAACAGAGGCATGATAAGATCAATACTTTATCGGGCGGCATGAAACAAAGACTTATGCTTGTTCAGGCATTGCTGGCAGATCCGCAGGTCCTGATCCTCGATGAACCGACGGCAGGGCTTGATCCCAGACAGAGAATCGCGGTCAGAAATCTGATCCTGGAACTGTCATTACATAAGATCATTCTCATTTCCACGCATGTGGTATCGGACATTGAGTTTATTGCCAGTGAGTGCGTGCTTATGCGCAAAGGGAAAGTCCTTCAAAGAGGAACACAGGAACAGCTGTGTGCTCAGCTGAACGGCAAAGTGTTCAATGTGGAAATCAAAGAGAATGAAATCGATGAAATCCGTAAGTACGGTCTGATATCAGGCATGTCCAAAAGAGGGGACAGTATTTATGTCAGACTGATTTCAGATCAGGAAATACCTTATCCGAAGAATGAGGCGGAACCTGATCTGGAAGATGTCTATCTCAGCTGTTTCGGGGAAGAGGGCTTATGAAATACGAACTGATCCGGCTGTTCAGGGACAGATACGTACGGATACTGATGGCCATCATTTTCATAACTTCTATGCTTCTTTTTCATCACAGTCTGACTGACAGCACCTATACATATTCTTATCAGCAGATCGGAATGAAATACTCCCTGAATACAGATATTGAAGCAGAGATCAGGGAACTGGATGAGCTGATCATGAACGGGATGTATGAAGCTTCTGATGAATATGTGACCGGCTGGCCTTCTCTGGAAAAGAGACTGGATGACCACATTCTGGAAAGAAATACACAGGCACTGGGCTATCAGGATTGGAGAAAACAGTACCTGGCGGAAAACAGTATCAAAATCAGCTCGGGACTCTTCGGGGATGAAAACAGCTTCGATGTCAGAACACTGAAGAAGGCAAATGCTGTATATGAAAAGCTGGATACCATACAGACTGAAAAAGGTTTCTGGGGAACAGAAACTGTTTATAAATACCGGTTAATCGATCTGTTTATCATTCTTTCCGCTGTCCTTCTTTCAATGAAGCTGGTTCTGGATGACAGAAGAGGGAATATGGAGCTGCTGCAGAAATCAACACTCAGGGGCAGCACGCTTGTTTATAAAAAACTGGGTGCTGTGATTCTGATCCAGACAGTGTTTATTGTGTTTTTATATGCCGGGGAATTCTTTATTGCCCGGATTATTCTGCCCTCCGGTTCTTTGCGGGCAGCGATCCAAAGCGTCTATGGTTTTACACAGGTGCCGATGGCTGTATCGGTCATTGGCTTTTCATGCCTGTTTATGATATTCAGGCTTTTATGGGCATTGAGTATCACCATGATCGTTTTTACAGCTGTTCATCTGACAGACGGACTGCTGTCTTCAGTAATCACAATGATCATAATGCTTTTGATCCAGCTGTTCATGGCCGGGTCATCATCCTTATGGCTGCGAAGTCTTTCCTTACTGCAGATTTCAGACAGCGCTGACCTTCTTTCCCGGCTTGTATATCTGAACTTTTTCGGTATTCCGGTAAATAAGCTGCTTGTTATGACTCTCTGGATGATCATTCTTTCGTGTACATGTATTGTTTTGCTGAGAATCAGAAAACAGTCTGTTATAAGCGCAAAAAGAATCCGCTCATATGAAAAGAAGATGTACCCTGTCTCTCTTTATGGAATTGAAAGAAGAAAGCTTCTGATTCACTCAAAAGGACTGCTGCTTGCATGCCTGCTGATTGGAGTACAGATTTACAGGGCTTGTGACACAAGGATTTCGTTATCCGCGGAAGAATATGCATACAGGAATTACAGCCTTGTACTTCTTGGTGAAAAAAGTGAAGCCAAAGATGCTTATATACAGGAGCAGAGGGATACATTCGCTTACTGGCATTCATTGCTGGATCAATATATGGCGGATGAATCACTGAGTGAAGAAGCTAAGAGCATCCTTTCGGCTGAAATCCTTGGACATCTGAACAACGAGATGGCTTTTGAAAAAGCTGCCGGTCAGTATGAATCTCTTGGAAAAGATGAAGTATACCTGTATAAGACCGGATATGAACACCTTTACGGAATTGCCGGAAGGAAAGAAGATATCCTGAGTGCAGCCTTTCTGATGCTTGTCATAACTTTTGTGATCTCCGTGAATGAAGTGCGGGAGAATGAGAGCAGAATGGCGATTCAGATATCAGCTTCAGCCAGCAGGGAAAAAGTCAGAAGAATCAGAGCGGTTCAATATGTCATATATGCGGCATTGCTGGTAATACCTGTCTTTATCCCATACCTTCTTAAAGTCAGTCACGGCATTGGCCTTTATGGGATACAATATCCGGCTGTGAGTCTGCATATGTTTCCAGAGTGGACACAGGGCTTACACATCATTGCCATACTGATTCTGACTTTTATCATCCGGATGATACTGGCATCATCCGCAGCAGTCTTCTTCTCTCAACTGGTTCACAGGTTCTCAAATCTTTCTGTTGCTTTTTCAATAGGACTCTTTTTATTAGTTATGCCATTTGCAGCCTTATATCTGCTCATATAAATTTATCGTGAATGATTCGGTTCTGTGAGAACTCAGTTCTTCCATATGCCTTGAGATATCTTTCATCTTGAAGCACTGATCCGGTTTGAGGTTCATTCCTTTGATTGCAGCTAAGACTTTATCTTTCTTTTTACACCTGGGATCTACCAGTTTGAGAACTGTATCGTAATCAACACTTTCAGATCTGAGAACTTCATTCATAACAGCTTTGGCAGATTTGCCGAAGGGATCAGAAAAAACCTGATCCAGCGCGATATTGCATGAAGTCATGCAGTTCTGAAATCCGTTCTTTTCAGCAGTCAGCTCATTTGTGAGTTTAAAATATCTTCTGCCGAGATCTCTGCATTCTCTGATCTGTCTTTTTGGAATAAACGAACATTTGACAAGATTGTATTTGTGCAGCTGACAGATATGCAGCGAATCATGCCAGTCATCTTTGTGGCCGTCAGGTGACTTTACATACTTGGGATCGAATACAAGATTATTATCATTATGCTCACTGACTGCCCAGCCAACAATTGAGCGGTCATACAGATCCATAAAAGCACTGAGATACAGCTTTCCTTTCTCACCGGGAATCTTGAACTCTGTGACAACTCTCTGCTATTTGTTTAGCGCTGGCAATACCGTTTATATAATCCTCACATGCCTTGAGCATATCTTCATAGGAAATCTTCGCTTTTCTCCCCATGATAAAATCCCACCTCCATAGATACACAAAAACAGAGCGGCGTTTTTTCAGTGCCGCTCTGACTCATAATCACCAGTCTGCTCAGTCAATTCTGACAGTGCCCAGTATGCCGATCAGGGTGGAGTAGCTCGGATCCCTGATCAGCTGGTCAACCATTCTTCTGTCGGTGATGAAATGGGAAGTGACCTCATAGAAGAGCTGGGTTGGTTCTTCGTCATTCATGGACAGAAACGCGCAGAGCAGAACCTGGATCTCATATCTTCCCCAGAAGACCGGTTTGTCCAGTACCGCGACAGCCACAATATCCTCTTCAGTGATCAGTTTTGTCGGGTGGGGAACTGCGACATAAGGGCTGTAATCGGTTGAATGAAGGGCTTCTCTTTCCATAACGGATTCATAGAATCCTTCCGGCAGTTTTACGTTTCTGCTCATCCGGTCACAGAGCTGTTTCAGAATGTCCGCTTTGTCGGTGACCCTGATATCCGTGAAAAACATGTTGGGATGGAAGAATCGGTCAATGACGGAAAGGCGGTGTCGGATTAGCCCGGCTTCGATTGTGCTGTTTTTGGAAAAAAGACTGATATCATCCACCATCATGACCGGAATATCCACGGGCAGGGCCGCGCTGACAGTGCATAATATAAAGTCGATGTCCGAAAGATCGAGGGATTTCACCTCATGCAGGGTGGCGAATGTGACATTGCCCACATATTCGGAATAATTGCGTTCAATCTGATATTTCAGCAGCTGTGAACTGGCTCTGCCTGCCTGGCAGACAACAAGCACATTCATCTTCTGCCGTATTTTCTGGTCATGGATGCCGGTCGCGAAAATCAGCGCCAGCCAGTCTGTTTCAGAATTTGGTACTTCCGTGTTGTATTCCCGCTTTAAGACAGCGACCGCTTCACTGGCCAGCGAATAGGCGTAGGGATAGCCAGCCTGGATATCCAGGTAGGCGTTATTTGTCAGCGCGATCCGGTAGCGCAGCCTGACATCAAGCGAGATCAGATGCTGCGACAGCATGATCCGCAGGCGGAAGTTATTGGAGAAATCCACTTTATAGATATGGCGGATCGATTCAAAAATTTTTTCCGTCAGCCCGTCGATTCTGGCCGTGATGACTGCGCGGGCATGGATGTCTTCTGCCATATTTGCCCGCATGGCGGCGATATAAATGGCCAGATGATTGATTTCCGGTTCAGTCACCTGGATGCCAAGCCTGTTGTAGATGTCCCTGGCGGCTTCACAGCCGGCGGTATTTTCGGCTTTGCGCTGCGTGTCGACGATCTGGAAACCGCGGCCAAAGCGGATAATGCTCAGGAAGACATATGCGGCGGCCGACTGCAGTGAGATTTCTGTCAGATGGATATGATGGCTCTGCAGGCAGTCGATCAGGGTATCGATGATTTCCGGGATTGGCTCACTTTCACCCTCATGTTCTTCAAAGAAGGTGCCGAATTCATGCTGGAAACAGCTGACGATGCAGTTTCTCTTGCTGAATTCCGATCCGATCAGCCGCAGGCCGTAATACGGTTTGCGCTCAAGGGTCAGATGGTGATATTCAAACAGCGCTTCGCAGTCCTTCAGGGTTTCCGAGATGATCTGCGGCGAGACATAAAGCTGGTCGGCGAAATCCGAGGTCTTGATATAATCGTCCGCGGTCAGCAGTTTCAGGGCGATATAGGAAATACGCTCCTGCGAGCTTCCCTGGGAAGCTTCCCGGGAAAGTGTGTGGCTGCTGAGATATGCATTCCATTTGCCGCTGTCTGAAATCTCAAGCCTGAAACCGTAGCGGGGCCGTGAAATAATCTGGGCGCCCTGGTCTTCGATCAGGTTGTTGATTTCAGAGATCCGCGTGCGCGCCGTTTTCTCGCTGACATGAAGAAGATCCGCGATATCCTTCGCGGTCATGTATTCCCGGGATGATAGTTTCGACAGGACTGCTTCGAGACTGACGCGGTTTTTTCTGCCTTCCATATGTATAATTATACAATACAGACATATATACAATGCAGACAGATTTTCACACTCCGGTCATTTGAATGCTGGCAGGACTGTCCGGAAAATTACCGCATTATTCATGTAAAACAGATGAAGGATATTGACCGCTGAAACAGGCATACTGATGATGAAAAATAATCAGGAGGCATCTATGTCAATCAGAAACTGGATCTGGACCAACGAACAATACGACCGCGAAAAACCCGTCATGGTTTTTTTCCGCCGCAGCTTCACGCTTGACGAAGCACCCGCTGAACCTATCTTCGTACAGGTAAGCGCCGATACAAGATATCGCTTTTATGTCAACGGTCATTTCGTATGCACCGGGCCGAGAAGAGGCGATGACAAACAGTGGTTCTACGAACGCGCAGACATCCGCAGGTTCCTGAAGGAAGGTGAAAATGTGCTCGCCGCCGCCGTGCTGCGCTATCCGCCGGTTCCTTACCGCGGATTCCGTTCTGCCTGGCGCACCCAGACGCCCGGCTTCATGTTAATCAGCGAATGTGAGGCAGTCCCGTCTTCCGATGTTTCATGGAAATGCAGAATTGCGGAAGAAATCGAAGTCAGCTGCCGCGACCGTGAATATATCCGCCTGTTCCAGGAGGAAACCGTAAAGGGTGATCTTCTTCTGAAAACCTGGAACAAAGCCGGCTTTGACGACGAAAGCTGGAATGAGCCGATGACATACCCGCCGTTCCTTCTTGTGCCTTCCGTTTCTCCTCTGTTTATGAAGGAAAGAACGGTTCCGCTCATGTATCAGACAGAAAAGCGCTTCACAGGCGTTCATCATATCGTCAGCTCAGTCCTTGAAAAAGACGCGTATGACGCCATGCTGGCAGGAAAGGGCAGCGTACATATTCCCGCCGGCAGCCATGAAATCATCGACATCCTGGCGGAAAAGCTGACAACCGGATATCTGGATCTGTCCGTATGCGGCGGCAAAGGCGCAAAAGTGTCAGTTCTGGAATCGGAAGCCTACGCGAAGATGACCAAAATCGACGGCCGGCCTTCCATGATCAAGGCAGACCGCCTGGATTATACCTGGGGTGAGCTCATGGGCCCGGTGGATATCTTTTATCCGGCCGGATACGGCACTGAGGAAGACCCGGAAGTCTATGAACCGTTCGCGTTCCGCGAGTTCCGCCTGATCAGGCTGGAAATCGAAACCGCCGAAGAAGAACTGTCCATCCATGATTTCTCGTACCGGGAAACCGGCTATCCGCTCGATGTGAAAACAGAGATCCGTACCAGCGATCCCTCACTGGCGGATGTCTGGCGTATCTGTGAAAACACGCTGCGGGCGTGCATGCACGAAACCTATGAAGACTGCCCGGGCTATGAACAGCTGCAGTATGTCATGGACACAAGATCACAGATTCTCTTTACCTATGTCAGCAGCGGCGACGATCGCCTTGCCAGACAGGCCATCGACGATTTCTCGAGATCCCAGAGAGCGGACGGACTGATCGCGGCCTGCTATCCCAGCTTCAAGTCCAACGTCATCCCGGTATTCTCTGTGTATTACGTGCTCATGCTGTATGACCACATGATGTATTTCGGCGACAGGGCGTTCCTGAAACATTACTGGCCGTCCGTCATGCGCGTGTGCAGCTTCTTCACGGATCATATTGATGAAACAGGCATGGTCGGAACCATTGAGAACATGGGCGGCCTCGACAAATGCTACTGGGGCTATATTGATTCCACCGACGAGTGGGTGCTCGGCATTCCGCCCGTTGAAGAAGGAAAGCATGTCACAATGCTGTCACTGCTGACGATGACGCTGCTCGACGCTTCCGCAAAGATCGCTGCGTATATCGGCTATCACGACCAGGCTGACGAATACCGCAGTGTCAACGACACAGTGCGCAGCGCGGTTCAGAATACATGCGTTTCTGAAACCGGCCTTGTCCAGGATACGCCGGGTGTGGAAATGTTCTCCCAGGTTTCGCAGATCTTCGCTGTCCTCAACGATGTGCTGCAAGGAGAAGAGGCGAAACAGGCAATGGTGAAGTCCCTGACAGGCGGACTGACGCCATGCAGCCTGCCGATGGTTTTCTACCAGCTGCGGGCCCTGGAAAAGACAGGTCTTTATGAACTGAGCAATGATATCATGGAGAGGTGGAGAACCATGCTGAAGCTGAACCTCTCCACAACCCTTGAACACGATTCCCCCAACCAGCAGAGAAGCGACTGCCATGCCTGGGCTTCCATCCCCATGTATGAAATGGCAGCTGTCATGCTCGGCATCCGCCCGGCGGAACCGGGATACGCAAGCGTATCTTTCAGCCCGGTACCCGGCTGGCTCGAATGGGCCGAAGGCGATGTCATTACCCCGAAGGGCATGATCCATGCGTCATGGAAGAAGGAAAACGGAGAAATCGTCAAAACAATCGACCTTCCCGAAGGCCTGAAAACAGTCTGAGCAGATTGCGGTAAATTACCGCAATAAGGCGGTAATTCATTTGATGGATGTGTTGATTGAACAAAATTAATATGTAATTGTCAGGAAACGAAAGGCGCTTCGGCCGGGCGTCTGAATGGAATGAATAGAAAAGGAGACACGGATGAGAAACATTATTCTGGTATGCAACGCAGGCATGTCAACCGCACTGCTGACCAACGCCATGCGCAAGGCGGCGGCGAAGGAAAACTACGAGTGCGAGATTCACGCCTACGGCGTAAGGGCTGCCGCGAAGCAGATCCGCGAAGCGGACATTGTGCTGATCGGTCCCCAGATCTCATTCGAGCTTCCACAGCTGAAAAAAGACTTCCCGGACACGAACTTCATGGAAGTCAATACAGAAGACTACGGACTGATGAGAGGCGCCAAAGTCCTCCATCAGGTCCAGAAAGCATTAGGTGACAGTGAATAAACAAAAGGGGTAAATGAAAATGACTTTCGCTGAAAAAGTTGAGAAAAAACTTGGCGAGTTAAGCGCGGCGCTTAACAGCAATAACGTTCTTCAGATCATCCGTGACGCGATGCTGGCATATGTACCGGTCACAATCATCACTGGTCTGTTCCTGATCCTCGCGTTCTTCCCGGTACAGGGTGTTGTGGACTTCTTCTGCGGCATCTTCGGAATTGACAACGGCACATGGATCTCCACTCTGACAATGCTCTACAATGTCGGTCTCGGCATCGGCGGCTTCCTCGTCCTGCTGACAGCTTCCATCGCCGCTGCGAAGAAGCTCGGCATTAATGAGTCCTCCATCATCCTTACAAACGTCATGTCCTTCCTCGTCCTGATCCCGCTCAAGGAAGGCAATCAGATCGCGACAAGCGACCTCAGCGCCAACAACATGTTCATGGCTCTGGTTGTCGCCCTGATCGGTTCCTACCTGTTCAAGTATCTGACAGACAAGAACATCAAGATCAAGATGCCGGACGTTGTCCCTCCGATGGTATCCAAGCCCTTCGAATCCCTGATTCCGGCTGCTGTCGTTATGTCCATGTTCTGGATCATCCGTCTTGTTCTCGCCGGCTTCGGCATGACATTCGCGGAATTCATCGTTAAAGTACTCGGCACACCGATGCGCTTCGTCGGCGGCAACATCTTCGGTGTTGTATTCACAAACATCTTCATGCAGCTGCTGTGGTTCTTCGGTATCCACGGTTCCTCCATCACACAGGCATTCACAACTCCTATTTACCAGGTTCTCTCTGAGGAAAACAGAGTTGCTGCCATGGCCGGCCAGCCGGTTCCGAACATCATCTCCGCTGAATTCTCCAACTACTGCGCCATCGGCGTCGTCGGCGCTGTCATCGCAGCCCTGATCGTCGCAAGATCCAGACGCTACCGCGAAGTCGCAAAGATCACAGCTGTTCCTTATATCTTCGGTGTCGGCGAACCCGCTCTCTTCGGTTTCCCGCTGATGATGAACTTCACATTCTTCATCCCGTTCGTATTCGGCAACGCCATCTCCGCTCTGATCGCCTACATCGGCATGAAGACAGGTCTTGTCGCAATCCCCACCGGTCTGATGAGTGTTCCCTGGACAACACCGTTTATCCTCAAGGGCTTCTTAACCAACCAGTCCATCTCCGGCGCAATCCTCGAAATCGTCCAGCTGGCAGTCGCAACTGCTCTCTGGCTTCCGTTCATCCGCATTGAGGACAAGCGCATCTGCGAACAGGAAGCAGCTGAAGCAAAAGCTGCAGAATGAACAGCAGAACAGAACTGCAGATCACACAGATGATCGGCTACGCGGGAAGTGCCCGCAGCCACTATATCAAAGCAATTGACGCGGCCGCGGATCCGGAAGAATTTGAAAAACTGATTCAGGACGGAGACAGCTGCTTCGATCAGGCACACCGGATTCATTTCAATCTCCTTCAGGAAAATCCCGAAGGGATCGTTGAAGGGATGCTGCTGATGATCCACGCTGAAGATCAGATGTCAGCAGCTGAAACATTCCGGATTCTGGCCCGCAAGTTCAGAGATATACAGCAGAATTGACACAGAACAGAGGTTCATAGATTATGATCCTCTGTTTTTTAGAAAGAAAGGCGAATCATATGAAACATCTGAAATATCCGCATCTTTTCGAGCCGGTCCTGGTTGGAAACACGATGTTCAGAAACCGTGTCCTCGCGGCCCCGATGGGGGTACCCAGAGCCATCCAGCCCAGTACAGACAATTACGGCGGCATCTCGCTGTATGACAAATCCCTCGGCAAAGCCGCCGCAGTCACTGTGACCGGACATTATCTGGCACTGATCGCCCATGAGAAATCCGCTTTTGACAAATATGCCCGCGATCTGACAAGAGAAACACTTTCTGTCATGAAGCAGGGCGGCTCTCTTGCCCTCTATGAACTCATGTTTCATTCACACACAAGAGCAGACGGAACAAATGAAGCTCCTTCTGACGGCACATTCCTGAACGGGGAAACAGCGGCCGCCATGAGCAGACAGGAAATCACCGCCTGTATTGAAGAAGCCGCAGAGGAAGCGGTACAGGCCCGCAATTTCGGGTTTGACGGGGTCATGCTTCATTTCGGTCATGACTCCCTGAATTCACTCTTCCTTTCACCGGTATGGAATCAGAGAACCGACGAATTCGGCGGCTCACTGGAAAACAGATGCCGTTTAGGCATCGAAGCCCTCAGGGCAATCCGCTTGGCTGTCGGAAAAGAGTATCCGCTGATGATGAGAATCTCCAGGCAGCTCGGCGTAAAGGAAAGCTACGCGGAAGATGACATGATGTACTTTCTGAAACAGTGTGAAGGGCTGGTAAACATTGTCAACGTATCGATGGGCATGGACTGCTATGGCGGCACAATCGACCGCTATGAGGCAAACGGCTTTGCCCATTCCACCGTCTTTGAGCCCCGCATGCATAATCTGGCATTTTGTGAGCGGCTGAAAAAAGAAACAGCGCATACCGTCTGTATCGTCGGCGGTGTGAATGATCCGGCTGAATGCGAAAAAATCATCAAAGAAGGCAAAACAGACTTTGTCATGCTCGGCAGGCAGCTCGTGGCGGATCCTTTCTGGCCATTAAAGGCTCTGGAGGGCAGGGAGGATGATATCGTTCCGTGCCTGAGATGCCTGAACTGCTATCACATTTCCACTGAACATTACAATACCCAATGCTCTGTCAATCCCCGCTTCCGCAGGGAAAACAGAGTGCCTCTGAAACTCTCAGAAGCGGAAGTCACCAAAAAAGTCATGGTCATCGGCGGCGGTCCGGCCGGCATGAAAGCGGCCTTGACCGCGAAAGAACGCGGCCATGAAGTGATCCTGGCTGAAAAGAGTGATCAGCTCGGCGGCATGCTGAAATACGCGGATTACGGGGATCATAAGAAGGATCTGCGCAGATTCCGCGAATACCTGATTCACCAGGTTGAAAAATGCGGAATCAGGGTTCTTCTGAATACAGAGGCGGATCAGGATCTGATCAGACGCGAAGAACCGGATGCGCTGTTTGTCTGCGTCGGCTCAAAGCCGGCAGTCCCGCCCATCACCGGCATTGAAAACACAGTCCAGGCACTTTCTGTTTACAGGAATCAGGAAAACTATACGGGCAGGATCGCGGTCATCGGCGGTGGCGCGATCGGATGTGAACTGGGAATTGAACTGGCAGATGGCGGCTGTGAAGTGACAGTCATCGAAATGGCCGCGCTTCCCGTTCCGAAGGAAAACTGGCTTTACCGCCACGGGTTCACAAGGGCTCTTGCGAAACGGGACAATATGAAAGTCCTGACGGAATGCAGAGTAAAACAGGTCGGGGAAAACAGCCTGACCTATATCGCCAAAGACGGCACTGAAGTCACCGTTGAGACAGATTATGTCATCAACGCGGCCGGCATGGTACCGTTAAGAAAGGAAGCCAATGGCTTCTATGGACTGGTTCCTGATACATACCTCATCGGCGACTGCGCAAGAATCGGCAACGTCATGTCGGCGGTCAATGAAGCATATTTCCTGGCGGCAAACGTATGAGAAATAAGATCAGTGAAATTGATACCTGCTTTGCCCTCGGCACAAGCAGGGCAGGAAGAGCCTATGACGGCAGAGAGGCGGATCTCCTGTTTGACACATTCCTGGACAGCGGCGGCTGCGTGATTGACACTGCCCATGTCTATGCCGACTGGATGCCGATTGAACGTTCAGTCAGCGAACGCTGCATCGGCGATTACCTGCAGAGATCAGGACGCCGGGATGAAATCTTCCTGATCACAAAAGGCGGCCATCCGGCACTCAGCGGCAAGGGGTATAACGGCGACGATCTCCACGCGCCAAGATTAAGCCGCGAAGAAATGCGCAAAGATCTCGAAGGATCGCTGAAAAAACTGAGAACTGATCATATCGACCTGTATTTCTACCACCGGGATGATCCATCCATTGAGGCAGGGGAACTGATCGAAACAATGGAAACCTTTGTCAAAGAAGGCAAGATCCTGGCGTACGGTTGCTCCAACTGGAAAACAGACCGCATTCTCAAAGCGCAGGAATATGCACAAAATCACGGATATGCCGGCTTTGAAGGAAACCAGGCTCTTTACAACATCGGCACGCTGGCCCGTGACGTCCAGTGGGACGACACCTGTGTAACTGTCAGTCAGGAAATGCTCAGTACGCATGAAGCCCATCCGGAAATCCTGCTGATGCCATACAGCTCCGCTGCCAACGGCTTTTTTCACAGGCTTCTCAAAGAAGGAAAAGAGGCGGTTTTCAAAGCTCCTTATTATTCACCGGAGAATCTGATGATCGCTGAAAAACTCGGAGAACTCTGCGCAGCGAAACAGTGCACGCTTACCCAGGCCATGCTTGGCTGGTTCACGGTTCAGAATGTCAGATGCCTGCCATTGTACGCAACCCATCAGCCTGAGCGGGTAAAGGAAGCCCTGAAAACCGCTGAGTTCCATTTTGAGCCTGAAGACTTTGCGTTTGCGCAGCTGAAATACTGAATCTGAAAAAGAAGAATCAGTGAATTCTTCTTTTTCATGAATATGACAACACTTATGTGTGAAGGATCTGTAAAAGGTAGTAATCGGGTGAAAGGTCTGTATCGGCAGTCTGAATCTGGGAAATCAGCTGCGATACATCAAACCCCTGAGAACGAAGAACTTCGATTGCATCCTGGGCAGTGATGCTTTCTGATTTCTTTTCTTTCTTAACCGGATTGGCAACACGATCATAATCACTCGGATTAAAAGCTTCATCGTTTTTAAGGACATGGTAAAGGCTGACAAGGATCATACGCGCAATGGCAATGATTGCTTTCTTGTGACCTCTGCGTTTTTTCAGACGATTATTTTGATCTTGAAATACGGATTGTCTTTCGACTTAATCATCGCCCGATGTGTCAATGAGGTCTATGGGAAAACAACAATGAATTTCTCAAGAATGAATGAAAAGGACATGGATACTGAAGTGATCAATGGGGTAATGCTTGCGGAAACGATCCGTGAAATCTCATGCCCGTGTCCCTGGTGTGCTGTGGTTCCTGAAAAATCTTTCAGATGGGGAAAGCAGGATATTTCAGCTGTTATTCTCTTTTTCGGTAAAAAAGATTCCTGGGATTACCATGTTGTGCGCCGCCTGATTGTGTCAAGACTGACGCAGGAAAAACCAGAGCTGATCTCAAAAGCATTGGGTTCCTATCCATCTTTTCTGAACTGGCTGAATCAAAAATGAAAACAGGATGGCAGTGTATAAACATATATACAAATCTAAAAAAGAAAAAAACAGGTCTGTTATAATGAACTGCAGAAAGAATGGTGACGAAAATGAAAATATATATTGCTGCACCGCTGTTTAATGAAAGCGAACGTGCGTTCAATGAACAGGTGGATGCGATTGTCAGAGAATGCGGACATGAGACATTCCTGCCGCAGAAAGAAGGCGGATGTGTCGCTGATCTGCCGGATGTGATTGAAGGAAAACCGAAGCGGAAATATCTGTTTGAACTGGATTGTGCGCATATGGACTGGTGCGACGCTGTTCTGTTTCTGATGGATGGCAGAGTTCCGGATGAAGGAGCCTGCTTTGAGCTTGGCTATTGCTATGCAAAAGGCAAACGATGCATTGCCTACAAGACAGACGCAAGATCATTCATCGACGGCTATGACAACGTCATGCTCTGCGGTGCTCCGGAAGCAGTTCTTCATAATGAGAAAGAACTGAGAGAATATCTGACAAAAATATAAGGGAAAGCAGACAGAGTGTCTGATTTTCCGGGAATCAATGACCGGGGCTGTTCATGTGAACAGCCTTTTAATATCCGTCAGTCATATGAATGATGATAAACAAAAGATAAACATGTCTGTTTACTGAATGTTTAATTTTCTCCTGTAATCTTTCATATGCAATCAAAGAAAGACAGGTAAAGAAGATGACAAAAGTATGTGTAATAACCGGTGCAGGATCCGGAATCGGCCTCAGCACTGCAAGACTGATGACAAAGAAAGGCTACTATACAATTCTGTGCGGCAGAACAGCATCCAAGCTGGAGAATGCTGTTAAGGAGCTCAGAGATGACGGCGGTCAGGCGGAGGCATATCCCTGCGATGTGTCTGACAGGGAAAGCTGCTTTGCATTGGCAAAACATGCAGAGGAATGTGGCGATGTCATGGTTCTGCTGCATATTGCCGGACTCAGTCCGCATATGGCAGATCCTGAAAAGATCATGTCCGCAAATGCTTTGGGAACAGTCAATATGAATGATGCATTCTATGAAGTGATGTCGCCGGGCGGATGCGTGATTGATACCGGCAGTATGTCTGCTTATCTGACTCCGGAGCTGATTATGCCGAAAGGCGCATACAGCTTTGCTCGTACAGACCGCACAAAGTTCATGAAGAAAATGATGAACCGTGTCAATCTACTGCCCAAAAGTACCAGAAGCGGAGTGGCATATTCAATCAGTAAGAACTTTGTGATCTGGTTTGCAAAAACAGATGCAGCGAGGTTTGGAAAAAAGGGTGTCCGGGTTCTGAGCGTGACTCCCGGCAATTTTGAAACACCGATGGGAAAACTGGAAAAAGATGAAGCCGGAACATATCTGAAATTCAATGCGATCAAGCGGAACGGAAAATCTGAAGAGATCGCAGCTTTGTATGAAGAACTTTCAGATGAGCGGCTCGGATATCTGACCGGTGCAGATATTATCTGCGACGGCGGCTGTATCGCCAGCGGCGCCAGCGCGTTTGCAAGATAAAAGACATAACAAAAAGATCAGGCAAATCCACTGAGGATCTGCCGATCTTTTTTTCAGACCGGAAATAAAGATTTCGTATAGGAACAGATGTGATCAGACAGTCATCAGTTCAATTCCGTCTTCGCTCAGTTTTTCTGCGGCGGATTCCGGAATCCTGGTGTCGGTTACGACAATGACATGATTGCGGCTCAGATTCAGCGGGACCGTGCCGGCCGCACTGAATTTTTCACTTTCCGTTAATATGACCGCATTTTCAGCAGAAGCGGCCATATCGCGGACAGCCTGTGCGCGCATCTGGTCTTTATTTGTAAAGCCGATCCGCTCATTCCATCCATCGGTACCGATGAAGAAGTATTTGACATTGTAATTCATTGCGCCGTCACGGATCATCGGTCCGACAAGACATCTGGATTCTTTCTGGTAGATTCCTCCTAGCAGCACAATCTGTACATTTGCTTCATCATGAATATAATCGGCGATAAACGCACTGTTTGTTACAATCGTGACATTCTTTTTCGTGCGGGCAATATGCAGTGCAGCCAGAGCACAGCAGCTTCCGTTTTCAATGATGACGGTATCTCCGTCACTGATCAGTCCGGCTGCTTTCTCTGCGATTTTTGTTTTTTCTTCATAGTGGTAGGCTAATCTGCTGTTGATGTCATCCGCGCTGTTCAATTCCGCAAATCCGTGAATTCTTCGGATCATATGAAGTCTTTCCAGTTCATCAAGGTCCTTGCGGATTGTGACCTGGGAAACACCCAACAGGGAAGAAAGTTCCGTGACTTCAATTCTTTTCTGCTTTACCAGGATGCTCAGTATTTCTTTTTCTCTTTGTTTCTTCATGTGCTGTCACCGGTTTCATTTTAATCCGAAAAGCTTACATATGAAAGCTTAAAAGAAAGCATTGATGCCGCAGTCAATCATGGTCTGCCTGTATTCTTCCAGATCTTCCCGATGGTAGGCTGTGACATCTTTATAGGAATATTCGCGCCCGAGCTGTTCATATTTGTTTTCGCCGAACTGATGGAAGGGAAGCAGCTGGCATTTCGTGCTGCCTGCTTCTTTGATGACGCGGGCAAGATTGGCCGCATCTTCAATGGAATCATTGAATCCGGGGATGACGGGAATTCTCGGCAGGACATCTTTTCCCTGATCAATGGCATATTTCAGATTGGCAAGGATCAGCTCATTGTTTACACCTGTTCCTTCCTTATGTTTTTCTGAATTCCAGTGTTTGACATCAAACAGAATCAGATCCAGGTTTTCAATCACGGAAGCGAAGACTTCCTGTTTTGCAAAACCGGTTGTTTCGGCACAGGTGTGCAGATTGTTTTCTTTGGAGGCTATCAGCAGACTTACCGCAAATTCAGGCTGGGCAAGCATTTCACCGCCCGACAGTGTAATTCCGCCGCCGCTTTCTTCATAGAAAGGCAGATCCTGCATGACCGTATCCATGACTTCCCTGACTGTTTTCAGTTCGCCTTCATTTTTCAGAGCCTTGCCTGGACATTCATGGAAACATTTTCCGCAGCCATCGCATTTTGAAGAATCAATGATGATCTTGCCATCCCTGACACTGACTGCCTGAAGCGGGCAGACCCCGATGCAGTGGCGGCAGTGTACGCATTTCTTTTCATCCCACATGATTTCTGCCCTGACCAGCTGGCTTTCCGGGTTGGCACACCATTTGCAGCGGAGGGGACAGCCTTTCAGAAAAACAACGGTCCGGATCCCGGGCCCGTCATTGACGGAAAACTTCTGGATATTGAATACAATGCCTCTGTCGTTCATATTGATTACCTCACATCCATAGAATAAGCTCTGCAGCTCCGGTTGTCAATGCAAAAACTTACGAACGAAAGCGAAAAATATTGCGAAAAGAACATTTTTCTATTGACAGTCCGATGATCATCTTTTATATTGTACTTGCAACGAAACAAGCAAAACTTACGAATGAAAGGGAAAGACAGTATGGAAAACAGGGAACACTTTGGATCACTGACTGAAAGAATGCAGGCATTCCGTGAGGAAGTCCTGGACGAAAAGCCTTATGTCGACGCGGAAAGAGCAGTCCTTGCAACAGAAGCATATGAAGAAAACAAGAATCAGCCGAGAGTCATGATGAGAGCTCTCATGCTGAAAAAGATTCTTGAAAACATGTCAATCTATATTGAAGATAAATCACTTCTTGCCGGAAACCAGGCGACAAAAAACAGAAACGCTCCGGTTTTCCCGGAATATACATTGAAGTTCGTCATTGATGAACTGGATCTGTTTGAGAAAAGAGACGGCGATGTCTTCTATATTACGGAAGAAACAAAAGAACAGCTGAGATCCATCGCTCCGTTCTGGGAAAACAACAACCTCAGAGCCAGAGGTGAAGCACTGCTTCCGGATGAGGTTTCCGTATTCATGGAAACCGGCGTCTTCGGAATGGAAGGCAAACTGAATGCCGGCGATGCTCATCTGGCAGTCAATTATGAAAAGGTTTTAAAAGAAGGTTTAAGAGGATATGAGGACAGAACACGGGCTTTGAAAGAAGGACTTGATCTGGCCGATCCGGAATCCATCGATAAATATGTCTTCTATAAAGCTGTGCTGATTGTGATCGATGCGGTTCATACATTCGCAAAGAGATACAGCGCTCTGGCTTCTGAAATGGCTGAAAAGGAAAGCAATCCTTCCAGAAAAGCAGAACTGGAAGAAATGAGCAGAATCTGCGCAAGAGTTCCTTATGAACCGGCTGCTTCCTTTAAAGAAGCAGTCCAGTCCGTCTGGTTCATTCAGCTGATTCTGCAGATCGAATCCAACGGACATTCATTGAGCTACGGTCGTTTTGACCAGTACATGTATCCGTATTTCATGAACGATCTGAAAAATGAAAGAATCACAAAAGCGGAAGCGCTTGAACTTCTGACATGCCTCTGGATCAAGACACTTACCATCAATAAAGTCAGAAGCCAGGCTCACACTCTCAGCTCTGCCGGTTCCCCGATGTATCAGAACGTTACGATCGGCGGACAGACAACAGATAAAAAGGATGCCGTCAATGAATTAAGCTTCCTGGTTCTGCAGTCAGTCGCGCAGACAAGACTGACCCAGCCGAACCTGACAGTCAGATATCATGCCAACTTAAACAAACAGTTCTTTGATGAATGTATCGAAGTCATGAAACTCGGCTTCGGTATGCCGGCCCTCAACAATGATGAGATCATCATCCCGTCCTTCATCAACTGGGGCGTCAAAGAAGAAGACGCATATAACTACAGTGCAATCGGCTGTGTGGAAACCGCTGTTCCGGGCAAGTGGGGCTACCGCTGCACAGGCATGTCCTATGTCAACTTCCCGCGGCTTCTGCTCTGTGCAATGAACAACGGCGTGGATCTGACCAGCGGAAAGAGATTCACAAAGGGATACGGTTATTTCACGGAATGGAAAGATTTCGATGAGCTGATGTCCGTATGGGACAGGACAGTCAGAGAGTTCACGAGATACAGTGTCATCGTGGAAAATGCGATTGACAAGGCAAGTGAAAGAGACGTACCGGATATCCTCTGTTCTGCACTCACCGATGACTGCATCGGCAGAGGCAAAACCATCAAGGAGGGCGGCGCTGTCTATGACTTCATCTCCGGTCTGCAGGTCGGCATTGCCAATATGGCTGATTCCCTCGAGGCAATCAAAAAGCTTGTCTATGAAGAAAAGAAGATCACACCGGAACAGTTATGGAATGCGATTCTTGATGATTTCCAGAGTGAAGAAAACAGAAGAATCCAGGATATGCTCATCGATGCGCCGAAATACGGAAATGACAATGATGAAGTCGATCAGCTTGTTGTCAAAGCATATGACAGCTATCTCGATGAAATCAAAAAATACCCCAACACCAGATATGCAAGAGGACCGATCGGCGGCATCCGCTATGGCGGAACATCTTCGATCTCGGCAAATGTCGGACAGGGCATGGGAACCATGGCGACACCGGACGGAAGAAACGCACGGGAACCTCTGGCAGAAGGATGCTCACCTGCGCATAACGCCGACAAAAACGGACCGACTGCTGTATTCAAATCCATTACCAAGCTTCCGACCGAAAAGATCACCGGCGGCGTGCTGCTGAATCAGAAGATGACACCGCAGATGTTATCAACAGAAGAAAACAAGCAGAAGCTTGAGATGCTGTTAAGGGCATTCTTCAACAGACTGCACGGCTATCATGTTCAGTACAACATCGTTTCCAGGGAAACCCTCCTGGATGCACAGGCTCATCCGGAAAAGCATAAAGACCTGATCGTCAGAGTCGCCGGATACAGCGCATTCTTCAACGTCCTCTCCAGAAAGACACAGGACGACATTATCGGCAGAACAGAACAGTCACTTTAAAAATACAGAAAGAAGGAAAGAAAGATGAAACTGTTTATTGATGACGCAAATCTTGAAGCGATCAAAGAGATCAATGAGTATTACCCGGTTGACGGAGTCACAACCAATCCGTCCATTCTTGCCAAGGCAAAAAGAGATCCCAGAGAAACCCTGAAGGCAATCCGTGAAATCATCGGGGAAGACAAGATCATCTTTGCCCAGGCAGTGGATCTCTCCTTTGAAGGCATGATCAAAGACGCACATATGATCGTTGAGCTGCTCGGTAAAAATACCGTTGTCAAGCTTCCTTCCACACCGACAGGATTTAAAGCAATGATGGCTTTGAAGAAGGAAGGCATCACAACCTGCGGAACAGTCGTTTATACACCGATGCAGGCATATCTTGCCGCAAAGGCAGGAGCCTCCTATGTCGCCCCTTATGTCAACCGCATTGACAACATGGGATATGACGGCGTCAGAGTCGTACAGCAGATTCAGGACATTCTTGATAACAACGCTATGGACTGTGAAGTTCTGGCAGCTTCATTCAAAAACAGCCAGCAGGTACTTGAACTGGCTGAATACGGTGTCGGCAATGCGACATGCGCCGCGGATGTCATTAAAGGATTTGTAAAGAATCTCGCCATTGACGGCGCAATTCAGGATTTCGTCGATGACTTCAAAGCCCTCACAGGCAGAACATCCATGTCTGATCTTGATTAAAAATACCGAAATGAGTTGAAATAAAGACACCTGTCTGAAATACGACAGGTGTCTTTGATTTAGATTCAATATTCCGGTAAATGCTGATTTCTGATTATTCGGAAACTTTCGGGAGTTTTGCGATTGATTCCGCCAGTTCCTCATCGGTCGGAATGTAGTTGGTCATTTCGCCGTTATGGAATTTTTCATAGGCAACCATGTCGAAGTAGCCGGTTCCTGTCAGACCGAAGAGAATGGTCTTTTCTTCTCCGGTTTCCTTGCATGCAAGAGCTTCATCGATTGCGGCTTTGATTGCGTGGGAGCTTTCCGGTGCTGGGAGAATTCCTTCACAGCGTGCAAAGTATTCAGCAGCTTCAAAGACATCGGTCTGTTTCACGGAACGTGCTTCCATATAGCCGTCATGATACAGCTGGGAAAGAACAGGGCTCATGCCATGGAAGCGGAGACCGCCGGCATGGTTCGGAGCAGGAATGTAGCTGCTGCCGATGGTATACATTTTGGCAAGCGGGCAGATCATACCGGTATCGCAGAAATCATATGCGAAGGTTCCGCGGGTGAAGCTCGGACAGGATGCCGGTTCAACTGCGATAAATTTATAATCTGCTTCGCCTCTGAGCTTTTCACCCATGAACGGTGCGATCAGACCGCCGAGGTTGGATCCGCCGCCCGCACATCCGATGATAATGTCCGGCTTGATTCCGTATTTATCCATTGCGGCTTTGGCTTCAAGACCGATCACAGACTGATGCAGGAGGACCTGATTCAGCACACTGCCGAGAACATATCTGTATCCTTCATGCGTAACAGCGTCTTCCACTGCTTCGGAAATGGCGCAGCCAAGGCTTCCGGTTGTGCCGGGATGTTCGGCAAGAATCTTTCTGCCTACTTCTGTGTTCATGGAAGGGGACGGAGTGACGGAAGCGCCATAGGTTCGCATGACTTCACGGCGGAACGGTTTCTGTTCATAGGAAACCTTAACCATGTAAACACGGCAGTCCAGACCGAGATAAGCACATGCCATGGAGAGTGCAGTTCCCCACTGGCCGGCACCTGTTTCGGTTGTGACGCCTTTCAGACCCTGTTTCTTTGCGTAATAAGCCTGGGCAATCGCGGAGTTGAGCTTATGGCTTCCGGAAGTGTTGTTGCCTTCGAATTTGTAGTAGATCTTTGCGGGAGTCTGGAGTTTTTCTTCCAGGCAGTAGGCACGTACCAGGGGAGCAGGACGGTACATTTTGTAGAAATCACGGATCTCCTTCGGTATTTCAATATAAGGATTTGTTTCGTCAAGTTCCTGTGCTACCAGGTCGCTGCAGAATACGGCACTCAGCTCTTCCGCGGTCATCGGTTTGCCGGTTCCGGGGTTCAGAAGGGGAGCAGGTTTATTGATCATGTCTGCTCTCAGGTTGTACCAGGATTTCGGAAGTTCGGTTTCTTCAAGATAGATCTTGTACGGAATGTCGGTCATTTGGTTTTCCTCCTTACGATTCAGGGATGAAAAAAGTCCCATCCCTGCAGATTGCTGGGACAGGACTGAATCCTGCGGTGCCACCCGGCTTGACGTGAATACGTCCGCTCTTGCATACATGTATATGCAGGTTTTTTGATTACGGAGCAGCCGGCTCCGTCTTCCCTACTTGTTTCCGTTCAGGTCGCCCTCAGAAGTCCATTCAGTCTGTCTTTTCATACTGCGCTTCCACCGTCCGCAGCTCTCTTGAATGATCGGAATCAGACTTACTTACTCTTCATCATCGGTTTGGATGAGATTATTTTGGCATATGGAATCCGCTGCGTCAACCAAAAACGTAAGCGTTTACATGAAAATGTAAGAATTTGCATATTGTTTCTGAACAAAAAAGGATACCGGATTATGCCGATATCCTTTGAATACTGAAATCAGATGCGTGTTACAGAATTGCCTTTGCGTACAAGAGGCGTTCTTTCAGGCTTTCCGTCAGCCGCATAGCCGACAGCCAAAGCGCCGTAGATTCTTTCGTTTTCTTCGAGACCATATTTCCGGAAAAGGGCAAGCAGACGGGGATCTTCATTGAGCCATTTCAGCTGGTTGATCCAGCAGGTGCCCAGATCCATCTCATTGCCGAGAATCATCATGTTTTCAAGTGCGCAGGCACAGTCCGCGATATTGTTGCCGTAATCTTTCTGATTGGCCGTAACAATCAGAGCAGGACAGTTGTAATGGAATACATATCCTCCCTGTTTTGAACGGGTGATGGATGAGACAAGGGAAGCATACATGCCTTCCGTGACTTCCATTTCCGCAAATGCCTGCTGAACAAGAACAGTCAGCTCATTCAGTACACCGCGGTCGGTGATCACAAAGAAATGTGTGCTCTGGCTGTTTCCTCCGCTGGGAGCGTATCTGCCTGCTTCAACCAGTTTATTCAGGATTTCTTCCGGGACAGCTTTGGAATCAAAACGGCGGGTGCTTCTGCGGCTTATAATCGCGTCATAAACATTCATTTTTCTTCGATTCCGATCTGATAGGTTTCCTTTTCAAAATCCACATTCAGTTCAGCTTTTCCGCATGCATTCTTCCAGACGATCTTCATTTCAGATCCGTTCAGTTCGGATGTGATTTCCGCATCGCTGGAGAAGATGGGACAGCTGTTTCTCATTCTGAGCATTTCAAGCTGTTTCAGAACAACTTCTTTCTGCATCGCTTCTTCGATCTGTTCAGAAGTCAGATTGGTGCGGTTGATTTCCTTATGTCCGCCTTCGCCGGCCCTGCGCATGCCTTCATAATCATTCTTTCCGGCAAACAGATCGAGATACCAGATCTGCGGCTTGCCCGGCATGAACAGCTGGATGGCTCTTGCCATTAACATTCTCTGATCGCTTTCGCCGAGTGCGGAGTAATAGGTTGCGTTGACCTGGTAATAGACATTCTTTGCGCCGTGCAGATCCTTGACATAACCGCCTCTGTCGACAGTCGCCTTGATGACATTCTGAATGCTTTCTTCATCCAGCAGGCCTTTGAGATCAAGCAGCGGGATGCCGTCATGGCAGCCGAGCATATTGACGGTCTGAATTTTCTTTTCAATGACTTCATCCATCCATTTTTTCAGATAGGAACCGTTCTTCCTTTCAAATGCGTCAATCAGAAGTCCCGGCAGGAAGAAGTCATAGACCATATATCCTTTTGAGGCAAGAGTTTCATAAATCTTTTCTTCGTAGGACGCATGGATTTCCGGAAGAACCGTCAGGCCGTTTTCACGGGCGATCGAAGCGATCTGTTCCAGCAGATCCCATGTGCCCGGATCATTGAGAAAGTTCTTTTCTCCAGGTTCTTTCGGGGCATAGGCAAATGCGTCAAGGCGGACAATGGAGGTTCCGTAGTCTGCCAGCTTCGCCAATACATCGCGGTAGTAATCCCAGACCAGAGGCGATTTGATATTGAGATCCATCTGGCCGAGATATGTTCTGCGGTTCTGAATATAATCAATGACTTTTTCACGGTAGACATTCCATTTGCCAAGATCGAGATTTTCGATCTTCTTATCGGATGAATTGAAAATCTTTGCGACTTCATCTGCGACGCAGTACTGCAGTCCGAGATCTTTCACCAGCTCATAGGCTGTCAGATCCGGATAATTGACAGCCTGGTAGAATGTGTTCCAGTACGGTACATCCCGTCCGTCCGGGAATCTGACCATCAGGATCGGCAGTCCCGCTTTGCGGAAGAACATATCTTTGATGTATTTTTCATCCGGCTGGATATAGCCGGCTTCTGTCATTTCACCGCATCCTTCCCAGAATTTATTCCAGTCAATGAAGAAATCCCGGTATTTCGAGTCATCGCCGTTTTTCAGGATGTCCTGGAACTGCGGGGAAAGAACGGAAATATGATTCAGTACAAAATCCATCATCAGACGGATGTTCAGTTTCTTGAGATCTTCAATATCTTCTCTTGAGGCAAGGGATTCATTCAGATCGTAGTTGATCAGTGAGAATCCGCGGTCAAGATCGGAATTGAATACACTGGGCAGAATATAGAAGGATTCAAAGGCACCTTCAAATTCTTTCTTTTTCAATACATTGACAATATCGGAAAGCTGTCCGCCCATACTGTCGCAGTATGCATTCAGCAATGTTCCTGTCTTTGTTTTATCTGCAGTCATAGGATTACGGCCTCAGTACTTCTCCTTCTTTGGAAAGGATGATATCGGCATTTTCCATTCTGCGGTCGAGTTTTTCCTGCTCGATTTCGAGAACCATTGTGACAAACGGGGAATCCGCTTTGCCGTCTCTTGCACGGAACAGACGGTATGCCTTTGTTTCTTCCGGTGTGGAACGCAGACAGATCTTGATATCAATTCCCTTTACCTGATCAGCACCGCTGTGTGTCCATTCCAGAAGGAGAACATCGGTATCCGAGAAATCGATTTCGTCATACCATCTTGCGTCTTCGGTTCTTCCCATTCTCTTCATCCAGATCTTTTCATCGCCTCTCTTGAAGGAAGCCAGCACTTCATTGATCTGTGCATAGTCCTGTTCCTTGTCTTCGCCAAGATAGCCTTTCAGTCCTTCTCTTCCATAGCACTGATAAATCTTCAGCCACGGATATGTTTCCGCTTCTTTCGGATCGGAATCTGTTTCCTTCTTCCATAAGTCATCAAGAACAGCCTGGACATCTTTGGAATAGGCATTCTCTTTGATCAGTCCTTTAAGACCTTCCGAACGGAAAATGGAAAGACGTTCCGCATCATTATATTCGGGGATGCGGCGGGGATAGTTGTCACCGGACATTGCATAGGCTGTAATACCGGCATTGTTGAGATAGTAGGTCAGCAGTGAAGTGGATACGCTCTTTCCGGAACCGGAACCGCCGAAAATCGAGACGACATATTTCTCATCGCCTTTATCGCGCATCATCTGAATCAGCAGCTTAAACAGAGTCTGTGCATGCGGGATCAGCGCGTCTGAGATGAGCACTTTGTCTCCCGGCATGTCGCCGTGCGGCATATCCTCAACGGGAGCGGGGAACTGCCATGTATCCTGGGTATCCAGGAGCTTTTGTAATTTTTCCTGTAACATTTGTATCCTCCAGCAAATCGTTATTTATATTTTACCAGTACCTTGTTTATTAAGGCAGTCTATGATGCATCATTCACAGATGTTTCACACAAAAACCGCATTTTCAGTTTTTACTGCAATCTATATGCTCCATATGCTTCGGCATGGATTCAGACATCATTGAGACAATTTCTTCTGCTGAAGTGCTCATGTTGCAGAAAGTCCGGTCTATTGGTATCAGAAAGCGTACTATGTATGATATTTCTGCGTACTTGAATCATAAAAGATATCCGGTATGATTTCTGTACCGTAAGAAGGGACCTTATATGGATATCAGAAAAACAGAAGTCAAAAGCGTGATGACAAAATCGAATCTCCCGGTTTCCGATTATTCCGTCAATCCGTATACCGGATGTGAGCACGCATGTAAATACTGCTATGCAAGCTTTATGAAGAGGTTCACCAATCATCCGGAACCATGGGGTGAATTTGTGGATGTCAAATACTGGCCGGAACTGAAGAACACAAAGAAATATGCCGGAAAGGAAGCGTTCTTCGGTTCGGTCACAGACTGCTATCAGCCCTGTGAAGCAGAATATAAGCGGACAAGAGCTCTGCTGGAACAGCTGCAGGGCAGCGGCATTTCCATTTCCATCGCGACCAAATCCGATCTGGTTTTAAGAGACCTTGATCTGATCAGAACTTTCCCCAATGCCAGAGTGTCATTTTCCATCAACACACTGGATGAGGCATTCAGGAAGGAGATGGACCGCGGCGTTTCGATTGAGCGCAGACTGAATGCGATGAAGAAATTCTATGAGGCAGGAATTCAGACAACCTGCTTTATTTCACCGATCTTTCCCGGAATTACCGATGTGAAAGCGATCATTGATGAAGCAAAAGATTACTGCAATCTGGTATGGCTGGAAAATCTCAATCTGCGCGGGGATTACAAAGCAAGGATTCTTTCCTGGATTCATGATACTCATCCTGAGCTGGATCCGCTGTATCATGATATTTATACAAAAGGATCAAGGGATTACTGGTCAGCACTGGATCAGGAACTTCGCACATATGCGGCAGAAAACGGAATGGATTATCTGCGCGACAACGATCAGCACAGATCTGAATTCGGTGAGCCGCCGGTGATTGTCAATTACTTCTATCATGAAGAAGTGAAAAAATCGGCGAAGAAACAGTAAAAGGAAGATTGAAAGCGGAAAGGGGGCATTGATATGCACGATATATGGAATCCATGGCATGGGTGCAGAAAATGTTCTGAAGGCTGTGCCAACTGCTATATGTTTTATCTTGACGCAATGCGCGATCAGGACGGCAGCCATATCTACAGAACCAAAGCAGGTTTCCGCTACCCGCTTTCCAAAGACAGAAGCGGCGCATATAAAGTGAAAAGCGGTGAGATGATCCGTGTGTGCATGACATCCGATTTCTTCCTGGAGGAAGCGGATGAATGGCGCGAAGAAGCGTGGGACATCATCCGCAGAAGACCGGACGTGAAATTCTTTCTATTGACCAAGCGTCCGGAACGGGTGAAGGACCATCTTCCTTCAGACTGGGGAGACGGCTGGGAAAATGTGATGTTCAATGTCACCTGTGAAAACCAGAAGCGGGCGGATGAAAGAATTCCGCTTCTGCATGAACTTCCCTTTAAGCATAAAGGCATCATGTGCGCGCCTCTGATCGGCCCGGTTGAAATCCGGGATTACCTGGCACAGGGACAGATCGAACAGGTTCTATGCGACGGGGAAAACTATGGCGGCACAAGACCGTGCCATTATGAATGGGTGAAGAGTCTTCATGACGCATGCCGTGAATTCAATATCACATTTGTATTCTGCTCAACCGGCAGACGCTTTGTGAAAGACGGCAGGCTGTATCAGATCGATGACGGGAAAATACAGACTGAACAGGCATACCGCTCCGATCTCAGCTTTAAAGGAAAACCGATGGAATTCAGGCTGACCGATGTCTTTGGCAATGAGATACCGAAAGAAGAACTCTATGTTCCGTATTTTGGAAAGCATTGTCAGAACTGCAGTATGAAAATCACATGCAACGGATGCAGCAGATGCGGAAAATGCGGTACAGTCCAATAAAATCAAAGCCGGGAATCCATGATGATCTCCTGCTTTTTTCTGTACAGACGTGATCAAAAAAAGCAGGTCACACGGACCTGCTCTTATGAATGCTTATGCAATTGAAATGATGCTTTCTTTGGAAACTGCAGCGGCACTGATCTGCCTGTGCACGGCTTCACGGGGATACTGGATTCTGTAAAGAAGATCATCCACACCCTGGGCGACGAGCTCATCCACATTCTGTCTGACAGTGGAAAGACGGGGAACGGTGTAATCGGTATATCCGATTCCGTCATAGCCGATGATGGAAATATCATCCGGTACGGTTCTGCCGCTGTCATGGACTGCTCTCATTGCGCCGACTGCCACCAGATCGCTCAAACCGAAAATCGCAGTGATATCCTGCTCAACCGGCAGCCTGTCCATCAGTTTTTCATAGCTGTCCTGCATGGAGAAACGGCATTCGATATACTGCCTGTCTCTTTCAAACGGGATATCATGTTCCTTCAGAACGGAAAGGGCACCGTTGAGACGCTGTGAGGAAACTTGCTCGGGTTCTTTGGAATTGAAGCCGCCGACAATCAGAACGTTTCTGTGACCGTTGTTCACAAGCATTTCCATTGCCTGTCTGCCGCCTTCAAAGTCATCGGTGGAGAAAGAAGAAAGATTATCAAATCCGAGATCCTTTGCCCATCCGGAAATCAGTACAGACGGCGCTTTGATCATATGGAAATCAGTACGGAAGTGTTCCAGCGCACCGCCCAGGAAAATAAATCCTTTCGGATTGCGTTCGGTTTCCAGCTGAATTGCCTGGCGGACTTCATTTTCGGATTCTTCCACAAACACAACGCTGGCTTCCTCCTGATACTTCCGCAGGTACTGCTGAATCTTTTCAAGAATGCTGTTGAGGAATATATTTCTCGTGCCTTTGACAATGACAGTCACAGCAGTGTTGCGGCTCTGCTTGAGATGTTTGGCATTGGCATTGGGCTGGTAATTCTCCTGCTCAATGATTTTCAGAATCTTTTCCCTGGCTTCTTCACTGACATCGGGATGGCGGTTGATGACACGTGACACTGTACCGATGCTGTAGCCGGAAAGACGGGCAATATCTTTAATCGTCATGATGTTCTTCTTTCTGGTCCCTATATTTATATCACAAACTTTTTTTTCTACAATCAAAATTAAGAAGCACTTCACAGATATCGTATTTCTTGTGTCTCTGAAGACAATTCGAGTAATATATCTTCAGGTTACAGGGATGTCCGGCCCGGAAAGGAAAGCGTATGAACAAAGAAAAAAATGTCTTTACGCGTCTGCTTGAACGCGTTTACGGCGGATTGAATATGAGCTGGCTGAATGTGATTCTCTATGCAGTCGCCACAGCTGCTGTGACTGCCATATTCCTGATTGTCCCGGTTTTCAAAAACACATCCTTTGAGTTTGTGGGTGTGACATTTGAGGCATGGATCTTCTTTGCGGTCATTCTGATGGCTAACTGCAAAACTCCTCTGGAATCGGCACTGAAGACATTTGTCTTTTTCCTGGTTTCCCAACCGCTGATCTATCTGATTCAGGTGCCTTTCAGTGAGATGGGATGGGGACTGTTCGGCTATTACCGGACATGGTTCATCTGGACACTGTTCACACTGCCGATGGCTTATATCGGATGGTATATCCGGAAGAAAAACTGGCTCAGTGTACTGATTCTGCTTCCTGTGATTTATATTCTCACGGCCGATTATGTCGGTTCCTTCCGTTTCGCTTTTGTGCACTTCCCCAAACAGATTCTGCGCGCATTCTTCTGTCTTGGACAGGTATTGATTTATCTGTATCTCTATACTTCCGATCTTAAACAGAAGGCGGCGGGTTTCCTGGCACCGCTTGCGATTATGGCAGGCCTTGCGCTGGTCAGGCCTCCGGTTGATATTACCGGAACAAACTTCCTGCCGGACAATCCTGTTTTCAGTGAGGATGCGGAAGTAGTATATCAAAGCGAAGGAATTCAGATTCAGATTGAGTCGTTCGGAGAAGATCCTCTGATCCGGATCAGTGCGAAAGCTTTTGGGACCAGTGACTTCACGATCAAAGACGGCGATCAGGAATACCGCTACAGCCTCAGGGTTTATGAAGATGACAACGGCCATACACAGATGGAAATCACACCTCTGAACTGAAAGCAATGATACAAAAAGCCAAAGAGGGGACGGTTTCCTCATTGATCAGCTGTCTTCTGTTCGGTTTTGCCTGGTGGATGCCGCTTCATAAAGACAATCAGAAATAGTTCAGAAGCAGAGGGTAAATGAATACTCTCTGTTTTCTGATTCGGTTTGAGTGATTCCTTTTGCAAAATATGATTGAAACGATATGATATTGATCATGTGCTGAATGTCAGCATGAACAGAAAGAAGGAAACATATGGATCTGAACGCGTTGTTCGAACTGCAGTTTGTGATGTTTGCGGAAATGATCGCAGGATATCTGCTGTGCCGGTTCAAAGTCATCAAACCGTCTGACAGAAGCGTTCTGTCAAAACTGGTTGTCAATCTGCTTCTGCCATGCAGTATCATCGCGTCCTTTCAGATGGAAATGAACAGCGAGATTCTGAAAAACTTCATCGGCATCTTTGTGATTTCCGTCCTGATTCAGATCCTCTGCTCTCTGATTGCATCATTTGCCTACAACCGCTATGAACATGACAGAAAAGCAGTGCTGCAGTTTTCAACAGTCTGTTCAAATGCAGGTTTTCTCGGCAATGCGGTCGCACAGGGTGTCTATGGAGATCTCGGTCTGCTCTATGGCCAGATTTATCTGATTCCGCTGCGCATTGTGATGTGGTCGGCAGGTGTTGCCTACTTTGAAAAGAAACAGGATGGCGGAAAAGGAAGTGTCATGAAAAGCATCCTGACACATCCATGCATCATTGCCCTGGAAATCGGACTGGTGATCATGATCTTTCAGATTCCAGTTCCCAAAGCAATCGGAACTTTGCTCAGCGGACTTGGCAAATGCAGCACACCTTTGATCATGCTGTTTCTTGGGATGGTCATGGCGCAGGTCGGTTTCAAAGGACTGTTCACAAAGGACACCTGGTGCTTTGCATTGATCCGCCTGTTCCTGATTCCGGCTGCTGTACTTGGTATGTGCATGATTCTTCATGCCGAACCGATTGTCACAGGTCTTTCCGTTCTTCTTGCGGCAATGCCGGCAGGAAGCACAACTGCCGTGCTTGCGCAGCAGTATCATGCGGATGAAGAATTTGCGGCAAATGTGGTGGTCATGACAACATTGTTATCAATTGCACTGCTTCCTGTCTGGGTGCTGGTGCTGAATGCGATTTTATAAAATGATACCGGAATGCATGGCGCATTCCGGTATTTTTCTGCCGCATTCTGATTGGTATAATTTGGCTGGAAAAGGAAGAAAGAAACATATATATGAAAGAATTCTATATTGATGATGACGGAATCAGACTTCACGCCAAACTGCAGAAACCTGAAAATGCTGAGAAATGTCCGCTTCTGATTGTGGTGCACGGTCTGACCGGGCATATGGAGGAGCGCCATATCAAAGCGGCCGCGGATGCCGCCAATGAGATCGGCTTCGCTTCGCTGCGTGTGGAGATGTATGGCCATGGACAAAGCGGCGGAGATTTTGAAAAGCATACAATTTTCAAATGGATCGGCAATATCATGACAGTGATCGATTATGCTAAGACTCTGGATTTTGTCACAGATCTTTATCTCTGCGGCCATTCCCAGGGAGGCATGCTGACAATGATCGCGGCAGGGATGCGCCCGGATGATCTCAAAGGAATCATCCCGATGTCACCTGCATTGGTGATTCCGGACGGCGCAAGAAAAGGCGGTATGCTCGGCATGACATTTGATCCTGAACATATTCCCGATGTGATCGATGGCGGAAAAGCAAAACTCAGCGGCGATTATTTCCGTACAGCCCAGCTGATTCATATTGAAGACAGCATTCACTGCTATCACGGTCCGGTGCTCATTACCCATGGTGACGCTGATCCGGCTGTTCCGGTTCAGTATTCCATCGATGCCGCAAAGGAATATGAAAACTGCAGGCTGGTGATCCTGCCGGATGACAATCACGGCTACGATCTGCATCTGGACAGAGTTCTGGATGAAATCAAAACATTCCTGAAAGACAGTCAGTGATTCATGAAGGAGAGAGATCTCCTTCTTTTCTTTCCGGAAATGGTAGAATGTTATAACAGTCAAGAGGTACTAGCAGATGAACAGAGAAAATCATGCGCCGAAGCTGATCAAGGTCAGAGGCGCCAGAGTTCATAATCTGAAAAATATCGATGTGGATGTTCCATTGCATCAGATCGTTTCCATTGCCGGCGTTTCCGGATCAGGAAAATCATCGCTTGCATTAGGTGTTCTTTATGCGGAAGGTTCACGGAGATATCTCGATTCGCTTTCCACTTATACAAGAAGAAGGATGACATCCGCACCGAAGGCGGATGTGGATGAGGTGCTTTATGTTCCGGCGGCACTTGCTTTGCATCAAAGACCGTCGTCAGGAGGAATCCGTTCCACATTCGGAACCGGGACGGAACTGCTCAACAGTCTGCGTTTAATGTATTCCAGACTTGCCAGCCACCGCTGTCCCAACGGCCATTATCTCAGACCGTCCATTGCGGTTGCGGCAGGGCAGGAACTGGTATGCCCGGAATGCGGCGAACATTTTTATGCACCAGGCGCGGAAGAGCTGGCTTTGAACAGTTCCGGTGCCTGCAGATGCTGCCAGGGAACCGGTGTCGTGCGTACAGTGGATCAGAGCACATTGATTCCCGATCAGAATCTGACCATTGATGAAGGTGCAGTTGCGCCATGGAATTCTCTGATGTGGTCATTGATGACAGATGTATGCCGGGCAATGGGAGTCCGAACGGATATTCCGTTTAAGGACCTGACAGAAGAAGAAAAGAAAATCGTCTATGACGGACCGATGGAAAAGCGTCATATTTTCTATAAGGCAAAAGGCGACAACGCGACAGCGGCTGAGATGGATTTTACCTACTACAGCGCTAATGCGACGGTATTGAATGCCTTAAGCAAAGTTAAAGATGAAAAGGGCATGAAGCGGGTGGAAAAATTCCTGAAGGTGGATGTCTGCCCGGAATGCGGAGGCACAAGATTATCCGAAGCCGCAAGAGCACCTTTGCTCAGAGGAATCTCTCTTGCGGATGCGTGCAAAATGCCTTTGAAGGATCTGAGGGAATGGGTGAATGGCGTTCCGTCTTCGCTTCCGGAAGAAATGAGACCGATGGCGGAAAGCATCTGCGAATCCTTTGAAACATCCGCAAAGCGTCTGATGGAACTCGGCCTTACTTATCTTTCCCTTGACCGTTCCACCGAAACGCTTTCCACCGGGGAGCGGCAGAGAATGCAGCTGGCAAGAGCAGTGCGCAACCGGACAACCGGTGTTCTTTATGTTCTCGATGAGCCTTCGATCGGTCTGCATCCTTCCAACATCGAAGGACTGACCGGTGTCATGCATGATCTTGCGGAGGATGGCAATTCCGTTCTGCTTGTCGACCATGATACCCAGATTCTCAAAGAATCCGACTGGATGATTGAAATGGGACCGGCAGCCGGTGCGGACGGCGGAACAGTCATCACGCAGGGAACAATCCATGAAATTTCGGAAAATGCAGATTCCGTCATCGGACCGTATCTTTTGGAAACATATGAATCCCGTGTGAGAAAACAGATTCCTTCCGCTTCCATGTTTGATCTTGGAACGATTCATATGGAGACATCGGAAATCCATACCGTGAAACCTTTGAAAATCGATATACCCAAAGGAAGGCTGACATGTATCACCGGTGTTTCCGGCTCCGGAAAAACAACGATGATTCTGGAAAGCCTGATTCCCGGTCTGCAGGCAGTCACGGAAGGAAAACAGCTTCCTGACCATGTGCATGCAGTCAGGGCGGATGGCATTGAACATGTCAAACTGATCGATGCTTCGCCGATCGGGATCAATATCCGTTCCACAGTTGCAACCTATGCAAATGTCCATGATGAATTAAGAAGAATTTACGCAAGAACGCCGAAGGCAAAGGAAAAGGGATATAAAGCAGGAGATTTCTCCTATAACACGGGAGATCTCAGATGTCCGGTGTGCGACGGGACCGGAAGTATCAGTCTTGATGTGCAGTTTCTGCCGGATGTAGATATCACCTGTCCGCAATGCCGCGGGTCAAGGTATTCCAAAGATGCCTATAAAGTGATTTATACAAATAAAGCAGGAAATTCCTGTTCCCTGCCGCAGTTAATGGATATGGATGTCAGCCGTGCACTGTCGTTCTGCAAAGATCTGAAAAATGTCTATCCGAAGCTTGAAGTTCTGGACAGTCTTGGATTAGGATATCTGACACTCGGTGAAGAAACACCGAGCCTTTCCGGCGGTGAAGCACAGCGTCTGAAGCTGGCAAGTGAAATGGGAAAGGTACAGACAGATTCGGTCTTTGTGTTTGATGAACCGACGATTGGTCTGCATCCAAGAGATGTGGAAACACTTCTGCGTGTTTTTGAAACTCTGATCCGAAACGGGGCAACAGTGATCGTCATCGAACATGATCTTGATGTGATCCGCAATGCGGACTGGATCATTGATATGGGTCCCGGCGGAGGAGAAGACGGCGGAACTGTGGTTGTGTGCGGCACACCGGCAGAGGTGAAAAAGTGTCCGGAAAGTATTACCGGGAAATATCTGTGAACAGAATCCTGAAAAGGATTCTTTTTCATGCACGCATAATTCTGTGAGTTCTCACAGAATTCTCACATCGGATTTTTATGATGATCTGTAAAATGGAAATATAAGCAGGAGGCTTATTTGGCTTCCTTTTCTTCTGTTTTTCGATCTTGTTATTTAGTCAGTTAAATGAAAGGGCATCTGAATGCCGGAAAGGAGAGCATATGAATACAGCTGTCATCACTTAGATTATTGTCGGAATTACCTGTCTGATGTATGTCATCGAAAAATTCCCGGTCGCGCTTGTCACTGTCATGGGAATGCTGGCGATGGTTTTTGCGGGAAGTGTTTCCTTTTCTGAAGCATTTGCAAACTTCGGCTCAACTCCGGTTGTTCTGACATTCGGCATGGTTATCATCATCAATGCAATTCTCAATTCAGGCATGATCACCGAATTCGAACATGTATTGAAAAAGATGACAAAACACGGCGAAAAACTGTTCTGTGTTCTGATCCTTCTGAGTGCCGGCTTCATTTCGATGTTCTCCAACAATACAGCTCTGGTCGCAATGTTTATGCCTTTTATCGCATCATTGGCGCAGTCTTCCAGGGGAACCATATTTAAAAAGCATCTGTATCTTCCGCTGGCAATCGGCGGCCTGATCGGCGGAACCGGTTCCCTTGCGGGCAGCACTGCACCGCTGCTCGCATCGCAGGTGCTGGAAATTACCGGACAGCCCGGATTCTCATTTTTTACCACTGCACCTGTTGCGCTCGCAATTCTGTTTGTCATCGCAGCTGCTTACTGGCTGTTTCTGTATGATCTTCAGGTCAGGTGGTTCGATTTTCCGGAAGTGGGAAGTTCGGAAGAAAAACATTCGGATCTTGAAGAAGTTCTGGATCTTGATGAAGACAAAGCAGTCAAAGCGATCCTGGACGGGAAAAGTGAAGTGCCTGTCGATAAAAAACACGGCATTATTGCCATCAGTGTATTTCTTGCGTGCGTTGTTCTGTTTATTGTCCGGCCGTTCAAATGGGATCTTGGACTGATTGCGGTAACCGGCGCGGTGATTGTCATTGTGACAGGCTGTGTGGATATTAAAGAAGAACTCCGGGATATGATGTGGCCGGCACTGTTTACCCTCGGCTCCGCGCTTGCGATCGCGGACGGGTTTGTAAAATCCGGAGCCGGGGCTTTGGTCATTGACTTTCTGGTCAATACCTTCGGGCCGGCAATGACAGATCCGAAGATTATGGTTGCGGTTTTTCTGACCGCAGGGTGGGTGATTTCCAATTTCATGAGCAACGGGTCCCTGGTATCCATGCTGGCAAGTGTAGCGGTTCCGATGGCAATTGCATATAACCACAATCCCGAACCGGTTGCCATTGCCTGTGCAGTCGGAGCATCGCTTGCGTTCGCTACACCGGTGGCTACGACAACCGTGACAATGGTCCAGGTTGCCGGATACCGCTTCAAGGATTATTTAAGAGTCGGCGGACTTGTCGGTTTTCTCGGCGTCATAACCGCATGGACGATTATTGTTGCTCTGTACGGATTGTGAAAAAGAACAGACTGCCCGGCAGTGAATACGTTTACTTTTTCAATTATTCCGCATCCAGCATCGTTCAGCCGTGTTATGCTATGGGTACAGGAGTCAGTATATGGCAGAGAAAATTGTAATAGCACTGGGCGGCAATGCGCTTCAGTCAAGCAAAAGCGATGCGACAGCCGAATCGCAGCTTAAAGTCGTCAAAAAGACATGTGAATATCTTGCGGATATCTCATGCATGGGTTATGAAATCGGAATTGTTCACGGCAACGGTCCTCAGGTCGGAAGAATTCTTTTATCATATGAAACATCAAAGGATGTCACCCCGCCGATGCCTTTTGATGTCTGCGGCGCAATGTCACAGGGGTATATCGGCTATCATATCCAGGAAGGCTTGAAATATGCCCTCAACAAAAGAAACCGGAATATTCCGGTCGTTTCCCTTGTGACACAGACGGTGGTCGAAAAGAAAGATCATGCATTCAATGAGCCTACAAAGCCGATCGGCAAATTCTATACAAAAGAAGAAGCGGAAAAACTTGCTGAGGAAAAAGGCTATATCATGAAAGAAGATGCAGGCAGAGGATACAGAAGGGTGGTGCCTTCACCCAAACCGCGCAGAATTGTTGAGATCGATGCGATCCGTGCCCTGTGGCCGACAACCATCACGATTTCAGTGGGCGGCGGAGGAATCCCGGTCATTCAGAAAAATAACGGTGAACTGCAGGGAGTTGCGGCTGTCATCGACAAGGATGCCGGCGCCGAACTGCTGGCGGAAGGAATCGATGCAGATATTCTGATGATTCTGACGGAAGTTGAAAAAGTTGCGATCAATTTCAATACACCGGATCAGATCGATCTGGATCATCTTTCCCTTGAAGATGCGTCCCGCTATATCGATGAAGGACAGTTCGCGCCCGGCAGCATGCTTCCGAAGGTTCAGGCGGCCATGCGTTTTGTGCGCAGATATCCTGACAAGAAGGCAATCATTACATCCCTTGACAAAGCTGTGGAAGCGTTGAAGGGAGAAGCAGGAACAGTGATTACATTTGCGTGATCAGATTGTTCATGATTCTTTCAGAACGGAAAGATATTGATGATATACAGGAGTCATCCGGCAAAACGGATGGCTCTTTGTTTTTTATAAACAGAATCCGGAATGCTGTATGGAAAGACCGGTCATTCTTACCGCTGTGCAGCTGATGATTCTTCAGAAAAAAAATGAGCCGGGAAGACGGCTCATTGAACTGCTGGAAAGGGTTGTTCTGATATCTGTCAGACCTTTCTTCAAAACCCTTTTTTCATAAGTAATACAGCATGGTCAGCAGCGGCATTGTCGCAATGCACATGAGTGTTGTGATTGTATTGATCGCCGTTGCGTATCCGGCGTCCTGATCATAGAGCTGTGCCATCTGGGTGACGGTTGCGGCGCTTGGCGTCATGCATGCCATCAGACTGATGTAGAGAATTGTGCTGCCTTCCGGGGAAAGGGAGGCAAAGCCGCTCAGTTTCATGATGAGAATCACAGCTGCAGGAATCAGAATCATTTTCATGAATGAGATGATCCAGATTCTTTTTTCTCTGATCATGGAGACAATATCCGATCCGGCAAGAATCATGCCGATCATGATCATTGCGGCCGGACCGATCATACTGCCGATTCCCTTCATTGTTTCCTGCAGGAATGAAGGAAGGGTGATTCTGCATAGAAACATCACAAGACCGAGTACGCAGGCAATCAGATTGACATTGGTCAGAATTGCCTTGAAATCCGCTCCGCTTTTTCCTTCAATCAAAGACCGTCCGTGTGTCCAGATAATAAACAGCTGCACGATCATGAAGGCACTGGCATAAAGAACATAATCTTCTCCCAGCACGGCAGTTACAAGGGGAATGATGAGATTGCCGGCATTGGAATAGATCAATGATGCTTTTTCGATTCTGGAAAGCGGATATACTTTCCCGATTCCCCAGACGATCAAAAACAGAAGAATATGAATGCTGACGGCACTGATGACAGCCAGCAGGAAGTTTCCTGCCGCTTCCGGGGTATAGCTGATCTGGAATGCGTTGATCACAGTGCAGGGAATAATGATGTAGACACAGAGAATCGAAAGGACTTTGGAATCGGATGATTTCAGCAGTCCGGTTTTTACAAGAAGCCAGCCGCAGAACATCATCAGAAACAGCTGGAGAATTTTATTCGCAAGAGTTAAAGCAATCATGATTTTCTTTCCTTTTTGAGCACCACTGTATTATAAGCTTCAGAACGGTTCTGAAAAGGAAAATGACTGCAAAAAAAGCAGACGGCATTTCACCGCCTGCTTCATGACTGTTATGCGTTATAGCCAGCTTCAAATCCTTCGGAAGCTGCTTCCATCGCGTTCTGGCACTGTCTTGCGTCGCCGATGACCGCAAGCTTATCGCCGAGAACGGAAAGTTCATCCGCCAGGGCGTTGTTGGAATGGTAGCCCATTGCGACAACAATTGCGTCATACGGCAGTCTCTTTGTGACACCTTCCGCGTCAACGACCATTTCCGTATCGGTTACTTCCATGACTATTGTGTCATTCATCAGTTTTACTTCATGATCGAGCAGGAATCTGCGCATCGGAATGTAGCGGGTCTGGTCGGTCTTTTCCGCCATCTTATGTGCCATTTCGACAACTGTGATTTCGCCGCGCTCCAGATCGGCAAGATACATTGCGGTTTCGATTCCGACTTCTCCGCCGCCGGCAACAAGGATTCTTCCTTCCACCTGGCGATGGCCGAGCAGGATTTCTCTTGCCGGAATGATATTATCGCGGGTTCCGAGGAACTTCGGTATATTGGCAAGACCGCCGGTTCCGATCCGGATCCTGTGAAGAATCATCTCCATACTGTTCAGATCCATCATCCGGCGTCTTTGATCAGACTGACGGTTTCACATCGTACGGGTACGGACAATCCGCCGATTGAACAGATGCTGCGGCTTCTTCATGAAAGATGCTGAAAGAAAAAATCCGGCCGGGCCGGATTTCAGTATTTATCTTTTGAAAGCGTCTTTGTTGAAAACAGGATGAGCGGCTGTGACGGATGCGAATCCTTCTTCTTCCGAAGGCAGTTCCAGCTTTGATTTTTCATACTGGTGCAGACGGATGAATGTATGTTCAAAGTCAAGCATCTGCTCGATCATCTTTTCATCCGGATCCATGAGGATGCATTCCACCGGTGTATCGGTGGCTTCCTTTACCTGGCTCAGGTAGTATTCACGGGACTGTCTCTTGAGAAGCTGATGCTCAAGAATGACAATGTCATCCTCCTTGCAGGAGCGGATTGTGTTCTTTAAAGCTTCTGCGCAGTAGAACTGTGCATTCTTTGCGAGTTCTTCAATTTCTTCATTTGTATAAGCTGCTTCCACAACTTTGTTGAAGGTGCTGATTTTGACAATTTTCGCATCCGGGAAATTCTCTTTGATGTAGATGCTCTTTCCGGAGAATGACGGACCGATGATAAAGATGATTCTCATAGTATTTCTCCTTTTGCTCAATCCTGAATAAGGCTCTTTTCAATAACCTGTGTTTCCTTGACTCTTACAACCGGTTTTTTCCGTTCGGTATCGAACAGAACGATGTCATAGTACGGTTCATCATGGTGGAACATCGGCCCCCATGGATGGACGTCCTTGATGGTTCCGAGAAGGTTTTCTCCTTCATAGGAGATCAGAACAGCGTCCTGTTTTCTGTATTTGGGAACGCCGATGATTGTTTCGCTGTCGGCGATCGTTTCACCAAGACGTATGATTCTCGAGAAGACAACCGTGACATCATTTGTGACATCTATGTTGCAGTGATAGTGTCCGCTGTACCAGCGTTTGTATGAAACCGCTTTCTGAACATCTTCCAGATAGTCTGTAATCGAATCCGCTGCGAATGTGCCGCGTTTGACGATATCCTGACATGTGGTCGGCAGACAATGGGTGATAATGTAATCCACTTTGTTGCCATGGGCCGCCAGATTGTTCAGACCGTTCTGCTTTTCTTCTTCATTCGGAATTTCTTCCGGCCACCATCCCTTTCCGATGACCTGCTCGGTATTGCCTTTGGCAGGTCCGCGGTCATGGGAAGAAGCGCCTCCCATGACAAAGATGGATTTGTTTTCGATATTGAAAACCTCACCGCGCATCAGATGCAGAATCTTCGGCCGGATGACATGAACCTTCCCGCCGTTCCATTCCCTGACAGGGTAGGCATTTAAGCGCGGAAAGCATTCGTGATTTCCGTCCGCGAATAATGTTGTCCATGGTCTGTCATTCAGCCATTTGAGCCATTTGCGTTCTTTCCGGTCTTCTTTTTTGTAATTCCAGACAAGACCGAAGTCGCCGCAGATGATCAGGTAATCCTGCTCGGTGATTTTGTTTGTGACTTCGTTTTCAAGAAGCTTTCTGATATCAATACTTCCGTGCGTATCGCCGGTAACGTAGATCATAGACGGCCTGCGTCTTTCTATTTCTGCGAAGCTTCCCATCTGCGATGGGAGACAAAGCGGTTGACAAACTGGAACCGTTCTTCGCCCGGGAAGCAGATTAAGCCGCCTTTTCCGTCAGCCAGTTTCAGGATGTCTTCCGCATCTTCCATATACTCTCTGGCTGTCGGTTTGATGACAACCTTGAACGTAATAATGTAAATCGGAATTTTGTATTCCTTTTTGTCAGATTTGATCTGGGGTTCAATATGGGGAAGCGCCATAGCGATATCGACTTCATCCTGGCGCTCATACAGCTGAAAATACGGGATGAAGATAAAAGTCACTTCGTCCTGCAGCTTTTCTCTGACAGTGGCTTCCGCAAGATGTCTTGAAAGGAAGCCGGAAGCGAAACCTTCGCCGCAGCAGATTGCAATCCGTAACATGCGATCACCTCTCTTACTTCGTATTATATTTTAACATAACTGCATGCCTTTCCCTGCGGAAACGATGCATGCTAAGATGATTGCGGAGAAATTAAGAAATACAGAACGAAAGGAATCATTTTATGGCTTATCAGCTTCCGTTAACGATTGAAGAGGGCAACGGCCCCGCCTATGAACCGGCAAATCTGAAAACAATTGATTCACCGTTAAAAGGAAAGACATTTGCGGCTTTGGGATCATCCATTACATACGGATTCGGAAGCGAAGGTGTATGCTTTCCGGAAATGATTGCAAAGATCGATGGCTGCACATTCATCAAGCAGGCAATCAGCGGGATGACCCTGGCTTATGTCAAAGACAGACCGGAAACTCATCCGGAAGGCAGTTATGTCATGCAGCTAAAGGAAAAGATCGATCCTGATACAAAGATCGACGGGTTTGTTGTTCAGCTTTCCACAAATGACGCCCAGAAGGGTATTGAGATGGGCAGTATTTCAGATTCATTTGAATCGGAAAAACAGAATCCTGCCACCATCATCGGGGCGATGGAATACATTCTTGCCTATATCAGAGAGACATGGAACTGTCCGGTTGTTTTCTATATCAACGCATATCTGGACAGGGGATATATTGAGCATTTCGGTACCATGCATCCGGAATTTCCGGTTGACGCCGACAAGGCGGAACATGATCTCTGCGCGAATTATGAAGACATGATTGCGGCTTTGTATGAACTGCAGAAGAAATGGGGATTCCTGATTGCGGATCTCTGGAACAATGAAGAAATCCGCAGTGTCAGCTATGAGATCAAAGACCGGCTGATGAATGATGTCATTCATCCTAAAAAGTCAGGATATCTTCTCTGGTATGTGCCGGAAATTGAAAAGTGCCTCATTGAGGCACTCGGTTAACCGATCATTTTCAGAAACGGATCATTTTCAAAATAGGAAATCAATGCGTCTTTGATTTCGTTCACTTCTTTTTCCCTGCTCTGGCGGGGATTTTTCTGTTCCAGAAGCCAGACGGTTTTCTGCGGCGGATCAACCGTCAGGGAATGATGGGTGAAATGTCTGCTTGCCAGCATGGCATGCAGGGTGCTGACCGGCATGATAGACCACCTGCCCGGTTCATCCAGATACTCAGGAATCATCGATGTGGTTCCGACATGGATCCGGTATTTTCTTCCCGGCCAGATCTGATCATGCCAGATTTCAAATTCATTAGTGAACGCAGGAGACCCCGTCCATAATCTCTGATTTGGGCGGGGAGGAATGCGTTCCTGCTTTTTTCTCCTCGTATATTGCATTCCTTATACTGTTATCCATCCGCCTGTAAAGCGAATAGTTCTGATTTGTTTGACAGGTACTGATTTCCCGTTATCAAGCATGACGCGCCTTCCATTGCAGTGGCATCCTTTTGTCATATGCTTTTTACCCTGATACAGAACTGTATCTCCAGGCTGTAAATCATACCTCTGCTTTCTGACAGACACTCTGCCTTTAGAGATCTTATGTCCTCTGTACATCCTTCCACTGTTGGGATTGTTCCTTGGCACATTTCTCTTTGTCCGGTTACA
>CAMVGT010000012.1 GCA_947167125.1 uncultured Erysipelotrichaceae bacterium | reverse complement strand
ATCAATTCATTCGGAGCCGATGCGATTGCCGGCTCCACCGCCGCGCAGAATTTTGAATTCATGGTCTACTGCGTGATCAACGCTTTCTCGCAGACCGCTGTCACCTTTACTTCGCAGAACTTCTCCGCCCGCAAATTTGACCGGTGCCGGAAGATCTTCACGCTTTCGATGGCAATCGGCTTATGCGCAGGCGCGGTTACCGGCGGTATCTTCGCATTGTTAAGAAACCATGTCATTCAGCTGTTTACCACCGATCCGGCCGTTATTCATTTCGCTTTGATCCGGATACTGATCGTCTGTCTGCTTGACTGGATGACCGGTCTTTATGAAATTTCAGGCGGATGCTTAAGAGGAATGGGACGTTCGATGACACCGGCAATGTTAACGGTTGTAGGCTCCTGCGGCGTCAGACTGATCTGGGTCTGGACGGTTGTGCGCGCGTTCCATGAATTCCATATCCTTGTGGCAGTCTATCCGGTATCCTGGCTGATTACAGGCGCCATGGTTCTGACCGCCTACTTCATCGCAAGAAAACAGCTGTTCTTTGATGTCAGTGCAAACTGAAAAAAGCCTTGCGGCTTTTTTTTATCGGTTTTCTTTCTGTTTTGTGCCCTGAAGGCCGTCTGGGTAAAAATCCAGGAATGTGAATTTACCGTCATTCATGACATATCCCGGGAATGTTTTGAGATAAACCGCATGCATTGCGCGGAAGATATTATCTTCAATTTCCGGGTTTTCCTTTTTCAGCTGCTTAATCAGCTGCTTGACTTCCTGACGCTTGGAACTGCCGTCTTCCAATTTATCATTGCGCTCGGTAAAGCGGCAGGCACAGCGGATGAATGAGAGGTCATTGTATCTGGCCCAGGCAATGACGGCATCCTCCTTGATGCGGTAAAGCGGCCGGATCAGTTCCATCTCGCCGAAATTCTCGCTTTTGGCCTTGGGGACGATTGTTTCCAGCTTGGAGCTCCAGAACATCGACATCACGGTTGTTTCAATGACGTCGTTGAGATGATGGCCCAGCGCGATCTTGTTGCAGTGCAGCTCACGGGCTCTGTTGTAGAGATGTCCTCTGCGCATTCTTGCACAGAGATAGCATGGCTTTTTTGCCTGCGTGTCGGCAACCGCAAAGATATTGGTTTCAAAGACTTCAATGTCAATGCCCAGCGTCTTTGCGTTGTCTTCGATCTTTTTCCGGTTTTCCGCGCTGTAGCCGGGATCCATCACGAGAAAGACAAGCTCAAACGGGATCTCCGTATGTTTCTGCAGCATCTGCATCAGCTTCGCCATTAACATGGAATCCTTGCCGCCGGAAATGCATACCGCGATCCTGTCATTGGGCTGAATCAGATCATAGGTGTTGATCGCGGTCAGAAACGGAGCCCAGATCTCTTTTCTGTATTTTTTATAAATTGACTGTTCCGCTTTCTGAACAGTGCTTAATTCTCTGGCCATAAATCCTCCGGATGTGTGCATTATACAACAGCCGCACATCAAGAAAAAGCGGAAGCCTTTCGGCCTCCGCGTTTAAATCTGTTTCAGAATTGCTTCAATCCGCTTCGGGTCAACTGCCGGATAGGTCCCATCCTGTTCAATGATGCTTTTGGCAGACATGTGGATCTGTTTTGCGCCTGTATATTTCAGAATGTCATATACATTTTCTTCCGATACCCCGCCGCCGGGAAGAATTTCAATATCTCTTCCATAGCGCTCCGTCAGAAGGCGGATCATTTCCTTACCGGCAGATACATCGGGTTTGCCGCCGGAAGTCAGAATCCGGTCTACGCCAAGCTGAATGAGTTTTTCGCATGCTTCGCATAGATCCCGCGTATCATCGAATGCTTTATGAAAGACTGCCGTTTTCCCGAAGGATTGAATCATGTTCACCATATCGGCAGTGAATAATTCATCCACTGTATGGTCTTCATTCAGACTGCCGAAGACAATGCCGTCAGCGCCGTTTTCAAGAAACAGCTGCGCGTCTGACTTCATGACCTGCTTTTCATTCAGTGAATAGATGAATCCGGCCGCCCGCGGTCTGCACATTGCGATGATCTGACAGTATGAATTCCGCTTTGCAAGTTTCAGCGATGAAAGAGAAGGCGTTAAGCCGCCAAGCTCCAGCGCGCTGTTGAGTTCAATCCGGTCAACCGCAAAGAACTGCGATGCTTTCAATGCGTCTTCCAGGCTGCCGGCACAGATTTCAACCGTGATGCCGTTTTTCATTCTTCAATCAGTTCACGCAGAACGATATTCGCTTCACGCTCCGGGGAAACGGAGACCAGGCACAGCTTTGTGCCGCAGAATTCTTCAATGAAGCGTACATATTTCTGACAGTTTTCCGGAAGGTCTTCAAACTTTCTGACGCCGGAAATATCTTCTGTCCATCCGTCAAAGACTTTGTAGACAGGCTTTGCGGCCGCATAGTCCTTTAAGGAAGCAGGGATGGTGTCATAAGTCTTGCCGTTGATTTCGTATCCGATGCATACCGGAAGCTTTTCATAACCGGTCAGTACGTCTGTCTTTGTCAGGGCGATATCGGTCAGGCCGTTGATTCTGACTGCCTGTTTTACAACACAGAGATCCAGCCAGCCGCATCTGCGGGGACGGCCGGTGGTGGCACCGTATTCGCCGCCTTTTTCTCTCAGGCTTTCACCTGTTTCATCTAAAAGCTCTGTCACGAAAGGACCTTCGCCGACACGGGTGGAATACGCTTTGACAACACCGATGACACGGTCAAGACGGAAGGGTGAAACACCTGCGCCTTCGCATACGCCGGCAACGGTCGGGGAAGAGGATGTGACATACGGATAGGTTCCGTAGTTGATATCGAGCATGTTTGCCTGTGCGCCTTCAAACAGAACAATCTGTCCTTCATCCAGCGCCTTGTCGATTTTATCGGAAGCGTCGATGATCATCGGCAGGATTCTTTCGCGTACAGCAGCGAATTGTTCCTTCATTTCTTCATAATCGAAGGGCTTGCCGCCATAGAGCTTGACGATTTCATCATTCTTGATTTCCAGAACTGTTTCCAGCTTTTCGCAGAAGACATCCCAGTCTCTTAAATCGCACATACGGATGCCGATGCGGGTGTATTTATCCGCATAGCAGGGACCGATGCCGTTTTTCGTTGTGCCGATTTTGTTTTTTCCTGCCCGCTGTTCCTGCAGCTCATCAAGATATACATGATAGGGCATCAGGAGATGGGCACGGTCGGAAATGCGCACATGTGAGCATTTTATACCGCCGGATTCAAGCAGATCGATTTCCTTGAAAAGCACAAAGGGATTGACAACCACACCCGGACCGATGACGCAGAGCGCCTTTTCATTCAGGATTCCGGAAGGAAGCAGATGCAGAATGGTTTTTTCACCGTTGACTACTACAGTATGTCCGGCATTGTTGCCGCCCTGGAAGCGGACAACCATGTTGACATGTGAACCGAGAAGATCGACAACTTTGCCTTTGCCTTCATCTCCCCATTGGGTACCGACGACTACATATCCAGCCATATTTAATCTCCTTTTAACTGAATAATAATAGCACAGAAGCGGTGATTCTCAAGAAAATCGAACTTCTTTCAATCCCTATTGAGATGTTGTAAAATACCCGATGTGAGGTGATTGAAATGAGTGAAAAAGTAAACGATCAGAACTGCACGCATCATTGCGAAGGATGTTCTGTAGAAAACTGCGGAAGCCGCACAGCCCAGAGCTTTGTCATTGAACCGGCTGCCGCTTCAACAATCCGCAAAAAGATCGGTATTGTGTCCGGCAAAGGCGGTGTCGGCAAGAGTTTTGTCACAGCAATGCTCGCCAGTGAAGTCGCAAGAAGAGGACACCGTACTGCAGTACTGGATGGCGATATTACCGGTCCGAGCCAGGGCATGGCATTCGGCATCCATGAAAAGGCATACGGAAACGGCGAACTGATTCTGCCTGCTGTCACAAAGAACGGCATCCAGGTCATCAGCACAAACATGCTGCTGGATACGGAAAACCAGCCGGTCATCTGGAGAGGACCGATGGTTGCCAATATTCTCAAGCAGTTCTATCAGGAAGTTTTATGGGAAGATGTTGATTATATGTTCATCGACATGCCTCCCGGAACCAGCGATGTTCCGCTGACTCTGTTCCAGTCCATTCCGCTGGACGGCATCATTGTTGTCACAAGCCCGCAGGAACTGGTCGGCATGGTTGTCGAAAAGGCCATCAACATGGCGAATATGATGAACATCAAGGTTCTCGGCCTGATTGAAAACATGTCCTATGTGAAGTGCCCGAACTGCGATGAAAAGATTCTTGTCTTCGGCCGTTCCCACATCCAGGAAACAGCTGACAAGTACAATCTGCCGGTTCTTGCAAGAGTTCCGCTTGATCCGCGTATCGCAAACGCTGCCGATGCCGGAACAATTGAGGACCTGGTGATTGAAGAGATCGCGCCGGCTGCCGATTTCATTGAAACATTATAAATTCAGTATGTGTTCACATACTGTTCACAGATCTCATGTAATCTATGAATCGTTGAAGGAGAGATTGCTATGACGAAGATCCTGATTGTAGATGATGAAGCCAAGATCCGTGAAATGATCGTCAAATATGCGCGCCATGAAGGTTTTGAAACCGAACAGGCGCAGGACGGCATGGAAGCGGTCGAGCTTTGTGAAAAGAATACATATGACCTGGTTGTCATGGATATCATGATGCCGAATCTGGACGGTTTTTCAGCTGTCAAGGAAATCCGCAGCTTCGATCAGAAAACACCGTTCATCATGTTATCGGCGCTTGGCGAGGAATATGACCGGATTCACGGTTTCGATGTCGGTGTGGATGACTATGTGGTCAAGCCGTTTTCCACCAAAGAGCTCATGATGCGCATTCATGCGATTCTCAAGCGCACCGGCGGAAATGTTTCCGGCGGAGCGGATGTGTTTACCGCAGGGGATCTCACGATTGACTATTCCGCAAGAACAGTCAGTGTGGAAGGAAAGCGGGTTCAGCTTTCCCCGAAGGAATATGAACTGCTTGCCTATCTTGCAAAGAACCGCGGAATCGCACTGACCAGGGAACAGCTTCTCTCCAATGTATGGGGCTATGACTATTTCGGCGATGACCGGACACTGGATACACATATCAAGCTTCTGCGCAAAAATCTCGGAAGCTGTGCAGGATATATCGTCACATTGAGAGGAATAGGGTACCGTTTTGAAAAAGATAACGAGTCTGAAGTGGAAAATCGGTAAATACCTGTTCATCTTCGGCATCCTTGTGATCGCCATGGTATTTCTCTTTCAGATTGTTCTTCTGAAGCCGATGTATGAATCCAACCGGATCGCTTCCGTCAAGCGGATCAGCGACCGGGTGGTGGAAAAGCTTCTGGAAGATGCTGATGCGGATGATGCGGAAAAGGATGATGATCTTGAAGACATCATCTATGAATCACAGAACGAAAGCGGCACCTGCGTCAGAATCTGGAAGAATGATTCCAAGGGAACGATGAATACAGCCTATGGAAACATGGGATGTTTTCTCTACCGCATGCGGCCGGATGAAAGGGATGAATATATTATTCATGCCATGGATTCCGAAGACGGATCGTATCTGACAACCAACAGCGCCGTTTCCATGATGGATGGCGATGAGCGCCATGAGATTATCTACACCCGTGTCTTTGAAGATGACGGAGGATTAAGCGCAGTCATGGTCTATGCCGGTATTTCACCGGTTGATGCGACTGTCAGCACGCTCTACGCTCAGCTTTGGGTGATTGCCGGTCTGATCGCGGTCGCGGTTGTGATTCTGACCATGGCCATGAACAGACAGATCGCGCGTCCTTTGGCAATTATCAATGACAAGGCAAAGCATCTGCCGGAAGGAACCTTTGAAGCCGATCCGAAGACAAGCCGCTATACGGAAGCGAAGGAACTCAATGAAACACTTTCCAAAGCCGCTGATGATATCCAGAAGGCGGATAAGGCAAAGCGCGATCTGATCGCAAATGTATCCCATGATCTCCGTACACCGTTAACGATGATTACCGGATACGGTGAAATGATGATCGATCTGCCGGAAGAAAAGACCGACGAAAACATTCAGGTCATCATTGATGAATCCAGACGTCTCAATTCGCTTGTCAACGATCTTCTTGATCTTTCCAAGCTTCAGGAAAACCGCATCACACTCAATACGGAAACGGTGGATCTGACCGAACTGATCCGCACCCAGCTGCGCAAATATGAAGTCTATCAGTACCGTGACGGATATGAAATCACAGCGGATCTTGATGAAGGGGCAGTTGCGGTTTGCGATCCTCTGCGGATTGAACAGGTCTTCAACAACTTCATGTCCAACGCGATCAACTACTGCGGCGAGAAGAAGAAAATCGAAGTCCGCGAAAAGATCAAAGACGGAGAGATCCGCGTCGAAGTCCGTGATTACGGTCAGGGGATCGACGAAAAGGATATTCCGAAGATCTGGGACCGCTATTATAAAATCGACAAGACCCATGTCCGTGCCGCAACCGGCAGCGGCATAGGCCTTGCGATCTGCAGAGAGATTCTCGAACTGCATAAAGCAAAATACGGTGTGATTTCTTCAAAGAATGAAGGAAGCACCTTCTGGTTCTGCTTTAAATCTGAAGGCAAAGCGTAATCAGAAAACCTGTACATAAACAAGGTGCGAAAGGAATCCGTGCAATATCGGATTCCTTTTTGATTTTCATCACACACCAGGCAATGACACAGGCAATCAGTATCCCGCCATAACCCTGCATCGCCCGCAGAGCGCACATCGCGCTCATCAGCTTGATATCGCCCACACCGATTTTATCCTGCAGCGCAAAAGGAAGCAGGATGATACCGAGAATGACGGCCGGAATAATCTGCCAATACGATGGTTTAAGACAGGCCAGCAGGGCAATAACGGCGATCGGAAAATCGGGAATCTCCTGCTGTCTGTAATCCACATAACTCATCACAATCAGCAGCGGTGTCAGCAGGGCGATATCACCCTTGTTGTCATAAAAGAAGGCGATACACGCAAATACCAGCGCTGCTGCGCAGGCAAGACACATCAGAATATGAAGAATGGGCATCCTGAAACAATTGCGGTATTTCGGATAGGAAGGAATAATCCAGAGAATCAGAAACGTATAGATGATAAAGAGAATCATAACAAAATTGAATTGCATCGTACTTTCCTTTCCCGGCAGACAAAGTGCCGCTGTACGATATATTTCATTCAATTTTTGAAATCCTCAAAAAAAACTGTTTCCTTACAAAAGGGAAACAGTCTGATTCAGTATTTTCTTCAATGTGTCGATATACCTTTTTTCAGAAGGTGTCAAAAGGAAGATGACCTTTGATGCATTGCGGTTTCTGGAAACCCGTCCGATCCGGTGAATTGTTTCCTGCGCATTTTCAGGGAAATCATAGAGAATCACAAGATTGAGAAAGGGGATATCAATGCCCCGTCCCAAAACCCCGGTGGCACATAATGCATCATATTTTCCATTGCGGAAATCCTGCATGATCTGTCTGCGGACTTTCGGATTCATTTCACTGTGCACGGCGGCTGTTTTCAGATTCCGCTTTGCAAGTTCATTGCTTACAAAGGAAGCGCCGTCCCTTGTGCGGCAGAAGACAAGAACCGGATTGTCCGCTTTATGAATGAGCGAAGCCGCCGTATCGAGTTTCCGGTTTGCCGGGACCATCTGATAAAAGACATCAATCTTCTGTTCATGAACCGTCTCTTCCTTGATTTCAATCATGACCGGCTGCGTGCAGAGCAGTGCGCATTGTTTCTGCAGTTCTTCCGGATAGGTGGCGGAAAAGAGAGCAGTCTGATGTTCATTCAGAAACTGCGAAATCTGGATCACATCTTCAAAAAATCCCATCGATACCATGACATCCGCTTCATCGATCACCAGCATCGAACACATCTTCGGCTTGAATGTATGCCGGCGGATATGATCAAGCAGTCTTGCCGGTGTGGCGATCACAAGATCGGCGCCTTTGGAAAACATCTTTACCTGCCTGTTCATATCTTCGCCACCGCATAAAACAGCTGTCCGGATGCCTTCCGTTTTATAAAGCAGGCTTCTTGCGGCAGAAGCGGTCTGCAGGGCAAGCTCTCTTGTCGGTACAAGGATCAGGCAGACAGGAAAATGTTTTCCTTTTCCCTGCGGTTCCATTCTTTCAAGAACCGGAATCAGGTAGGAAAATGTCTTGCCGGAAGCGGTCGCGGCTTTGACGATCACGTCTCTGCCGTCCATCATTGCCGGGATGACTTCCTTCTGTGTATCGGTCAGTACGGTAATATTCAGATGCGCGAGTGCATCCTGGATGCCCTGTGAAAAGGCACTGAGTGTCAGTTCTTCATTTATCATCCCTGCGAAAATAACATAAGGGAAAGATTTTGTACAGAAGGCAAATCAATTGATTCCTGGAAACCTTGTGGTATGATTGCCCGTGTAAATAAAGGAGAGTGCAAAGATGAGTGAACGTTTTGAATTCAAACCCAAGGGTGTCTGCTCAAGAAATATGATTTTTGAACTGAACGGCGACGTGATTGAAAGCCTGACAGTCGAAGGCGGCTGCAACGGCAATCTGAAAGGAATCGCTTCGTTGATCAAAGGAAAGAAGATCGATGATGTCATCGAATCCCTGGACGGAATCTGCTGCGGACCGAGACCTACATCCTGCCCGGATCAGATCGCAAGAGCACTGAAATCCTATACAGCAGCACGTTAAGAAAACAGATGAGCACCTGCGGGTGCTTTTTTTTGGTACATTGTGTTTTGAAAAGGATACTGGTAAAATCACCTTGATTAAAGAAACAGAGGAGTTTTATGATCTGGATTGCAGTTCTGGTCCCGTTTGTGCTCGACCAGATTTCAAAATATATGATCGCGAACAATCCTTCGCTCCATGAGATCGAAGTGATCCGCGGCTTTTTTCACATCACTTATGTAAAGAATACAGGCATGGCATGGTCCATGATGTCCGGACAGACCGGCCTGCTTGCATTGATTTCGGCAGTGGCGATCGGCGTCATGATCCGCTATCTGCTTGTCAGTAAGCCGGATAAACTGACATCGTTCGGACTCGGACTGATGATTTCAGGAGCGGCAGGAAACCTGGTCGACCGCCTGTTTCTCGGCTATGTCCGTGATTTTCTCAATTTCTATATCTTCGGATATGATTTTCCGGTATTCAATATCGCCGATGCCGCATTATGCATCGGAGTAGGTATCTTACTGCTGGCGACGTTTATGGAGGAAAGAAAGAATGGCTGAACAGAAATGGACAGTGGAAGAAAATGAAGGTCTGCGGATTGACCGCTGGCTGAGTGAAAACAGTTCTCTTTCCCGTACAAGAATCCAGCAGCTTGCCAAAGACGGCATGATCTATGTCAACGGAAAAGCAGTCCGCAGCAGCTATAAAACCGAGCTGAATGACGAGATTGTATGCGATGTGCCGGAAGATGAACCGATTGAAACAATGCCGGAAAATATCCCGCTTGATATCCTGTATGAAGACAGCGACATCATCGTAATCAACAAACCGAAAGGAATGGTGGTCCATCCCGCTCCCGGCGTCAATACAGGAACGCTCGTCAACGCGCTGCTTTATCACTGCAAAGACCTTTCCGGCATCAACGGAAAGATCCGTCCGGGCATTGTCCACCGGATTGATAAAGACACCACCGGCTGCATTGTCGCCTGCAAGAATGACAAAGCCCATGAAGCAATCGCGAAGCAGCTGGAAACCAAAACATGCCACCGTGAATACATGGCGGTTGTGGCCGGAAATATCGTGCATGACGACGGTCTGATTGACGCGCCGATCGGACGCGATCCCCGTGACAGACAGCGCATGACCGTGACCGATAAAAACAGCAGGGAGGCAAGAACCCGCTTCCATGTGGTCGAGCGTTTCGGCAATGCGACCTTGCTGGATTGCGAACTGGAAACAGGCAGAACCCATCAGATCCGTGTCCATATGAAATATATCGGCCATCCGGTTGTCGGAGATGAAAAATACGGCAAGCCGTGCCGCTATATGGATACGCAGGGTCAGGTGCTCCATGCCTATAAGCTGACACTGGTTCATCCTTCCACAGGCGAAGAAATGGTATTTGAAGCACCGCTGCCGGAATATTTTGAAAAGCTTCTGGAAATACTGCGGAAGGAGGCGTCACGTTGAAACAGATCAAAAAACCGATTGCGACAATTGTGATCCTTGCCATCTGCATTCTGATTCAGATCGCGATCACATTCTTCAATTTCTCAACGGAAACCGAAACCGCGATCCTGCTCGGTGCCTATTACAAAGCATTTATCATGGCAGGAGAGTACTGGCGTCTGGTGACATGCGGATTTGTCCATATCTCGCTCTGGCATTTATGGCTCAACGGCTTCTCACTCATGAATATCGGAACACTGTTTGAAAACCGCTTCGGTGTATGGAAATACCTTCTGATCCTGTTCGGATCAGTTCTCGGCGGTTCTCTGTTCCAGTTTGCGTCTGCCGGAAATACCGTATCCGTCGGTCTTTCCGGAGGACTCTACGGACTGATGGGCGGCTATATCCTGATGGTTATGGTATCGGGAAATGCGAAGCGGCCGGAAGTGATCAGCCAGCTGATCAGAACGATTATGATCAACCTGATGATCAATTTCATGCCCGGGATCGCTGTAATGGCGCATCTCGGCGGATTTCTGTTCGGTATGGTACTGACCGGACTGTTCCTGCCGGAAGCTGACGGATTACGGATCCGGATGGCAATATCCGGCATCGCGCTGTGCCTTGTCACAGGCTGGTTTGTATTCAAGGCAAACACCATCCGCGAAGATCAGGTTTATCTTTTATCCGATTACCGCGTGCTGAAAAAAGAAAAGGAATTCGGACTTGGAAACCATGCGATGCATATGGCGGAAAAGCTCGATCAGATTTACGGTACACCTGAAACACTGACATCACTGCTGGAGGCTGAAGAATGACAACAAAACGTGAAGATGTGCTCAACTGGGATGAGTATTTCATGGGACTTGCTCATCTGTCCGCGCTGCGCTCCAAAGACCCCAACACCGCCGTCGGCGCCGCAATTGTCGATGAGAATCACCGCGTTGTTTCCGTCGGCTACAACGGCTTTCCCAAAGGATGCTCCGATGATGAATTCCCCTGGGGCAGAGAAGGGGACACACTGTCAACGAAGTATGCCTATGTCGTCCATGCCGAACTCAATGCCATTCTCAATTCAAAATGGCCGGTAACCGGATGCACGATCTATGTATCGCTGTTTCCCTGCAATGAATGCGCCAAGGCAATCATCCAGTCGGGAATCCGCCGCATTGTCTATGAATCCGACAAATACAACGGCGTCGACACCAACATCGCTTCCAAGCGGATGCTGAGAGCGGCAGGCGTTGAACTGTGCCGTCTGGAAAATACGATTCATCTGGAAGTTCACAAAACAAAAAATCCTGAATGTTAATAAAAAAAAGCTCATCCGCGTGAATGAGCTTTTTTGATGGTCTGATCAGTCTTTGTTTTCTTCCTTCGGCACAACTGTCATATGCGGATAAGGAATATTGATTCCGTATCTGTTGAAGATCAGCAGCAGTTCCCGGTTGAGTATTCTGCCGACTGTCCATACATCCGGTTCCGCGCATTTGCAGATGATCAGCAGCTTGATGCAGGAATCGCTGAGTTCGCTGACGCCAAGATATGTCGGACCTTCAACGATTTCCGGATTCTTTTCTTTGATCAAAGGCAGTTCCTTTGCAAGGACTTCTTCCACATAGCCAATATCCTGTCCGTAATCGATGCACATCGTACAGGAGGCAGTGGAGGCCTGCTTGGTCATATTGATGACATCGGCCACATCCGAATTGTTGAAGATCTTGATATTGCCGCCCACGCCGGAAACCTTTGTTGTACGCAAGCCGATATCCACGACTGTTCCGCGGTAGCCGCCGATTGTCACAATATCGCCGACCCGGAATTCACCTTCAAAGACGATGAAGATGCCGGCAATAATATCTTTGATCAAAGACTGCGCGCCGAGGCCGATGATCAATGTAAGGACACCGGCACTGGCAAGAAGGCTCGGGGAATCGACACCGACCTGATACAGGCTGTAGAAGATCGTACCGATTGTGCCGCCGTATTTGATGACGGACATCAGAAGATGGGAAACCGTTTCACCGCGTGCTCCGAAGAGGGAGGCAGACATTCTGAGCAGAACACGGAGAATCTGCAGCAGCACAATGATCATAAAGATTACAAGCACGCAATAGCTGCAGGCAAAGAGATTCGGCCCTCTGTCCCATCTTCTGGAAAGGATATAGCGCAGCAGCGGGATTTCACCGAGGAAATGGCGGCTGCCGATAATGATCGTCATTGCATACAGCATCAGGATGCCGAGCGCAGCTGCGATCAGTCTGACTAATTTCTGCTCCGGTGTTCTGTCGGACCATGGAATGGAGCGGTTGTTCCATCTGGCGGCAGCTTTTACGGTTGCGGCGGATCTTCCGGAAGGAAGGATGATATTGAAGATTGCGGAGTTGAAGCGCGAGATCTGTTCATCCGGGAAAACATTTTCATAGAGATGTTCCTCCTCTTCGGAAGTGATGGTGATCATGCAGGAAAGCAGCAGGATCATAATCAGGCTTGCGGCTGCCGCAATGAATGAAATGCGCATGCGCGACGCATAGATCTGGCTGCGCGGGATGGCAGTGGAAAGATACTGATGATCGCTGAAGACATAATGGGTGAGATAGCCGGTGGCATCTATATTCTGGAAACCGTAATAGGGAACAGTGCCGAAGGCGTTGGCAGGGATGCCGAGCTCATCGGCTGTTCTGCTGATATCCGCTTCTCTCGGCGAATACAGGCAGATATGATCGCTGCTGTTGTCAAACAGGGAAATGGATCCTTCCCTGAGCATTTCCGGTGTCAGGATCCGGCTGCTGTCTGTGCTCATCATAAGGGTGTGCAGACGGTCAGGATCAAGATCAAGCTGCAGCATTGCTGTATGAGGATGGACTGCCGTAACAGATTCCGGAAGAAGACTGTCTTCATAATCTTTTCTTGAAACATATACGGTATTGCCGTTTTCATCGAGTGATGTGTAGGTGTGCATCATAACGCCGGCACGCTGGCTTTCATAGCCGTTTTCATCCGTCACCGCATCCTGCAGGAAGAAATCCTTTTTTCCGTCTGTGACTTCACGGAAGGGATAATCAGGATCTTCCGCATCATATGGCAGACACAGATACCAGTCTTCATCCGTTGAAGCGATCACGCGTCCGGTGCTGTTATAGATCTTTAAGCCGAACAGCTGATTCATGCCGGAAAGATTCATCAGTTCTTTGGAGGAAGGGATGGATTTCAGCGGATTGCCTTCTTCATCATAGATGAGATAGCGCTCATTTTGATCGGTATAGCCGGAATGGATATGCAGACTCTGTTCATTGAGCAGGTCCGGATTTTCTTCCAGATACACTGCCATCAGTTTTGCCTTGGTACGGATGACACCCTCTGAGAAGGAAGTGATCAGTCCTCTTTCGGTGCCATTATCGCTGACCCGCTCGGTGAGAATGGATACAGCCGAATCAAGATCCGCCATCGCATCGGAGATCTCCAGCATGCTCTGGGTATAAAACGATATGCCGAATACGGCAAGAACGCCGATCAGCATTAACGGCAGGACTCTTTTGAATACCGAAAGATCGAAATAGACATTTCCTTCTTTTTTCTTCGCGATTACTTTCTTGTCTGTTTTGACGGAATGTCTGACAAAGTCATTGCGCACAATCACCGCATAGATCAGACACAGCAGCATGATCACGGTAAATACCGTATCCGAACAGGAAAGAACCAGGCGGTCATAGATCTTTACATTGGCAGCAGGGAAGGCAACACCGACTATGGTATAGGAATCATATTTCCTTGAGGTGCAGTAGTATTCAGTATCCCCGATCTTCAGCATCGAGGAAGTTCCGTCTGCTAAGGAAGCTTCGCTGAATCCGGCCTCGAGTGCCTTCATGCCGGTCAGCTCACTGTCTTTGGATCCGAAATACCGGATTTTGCCGTCTCTTGTATCGATGGTGTAAAGAAGGCTGTCTCTTCCCGGATTGATCGTATCGAGCGCGGAAGAAATATCCCTGCTGTCTTCCAACAGCAGATCGAGAATGGAAGACGGCGTGCTTACTGCAAGCATATAATTGGTTCCGGTTTCATTCAGACTGGCTGAATAATAATATCTTTCCCCATAATCATCTCCCGAATATACAGGGGAGACGCTTTCATGCATGGTGCCTTTGAGAAGCCTCTGCATATCTGCTGTATTCAGAAGCTCAGCTTCAGCCATGGTCATTGAAATGTCTTCAGGGAAAAGGGAATTCATGATGCGTCCGTCCCCGTTCAGGATGAGCGCGTCAATAACCCCGCCGCTGGAAATTCCGGTTCTTTCGCAGATGTCATACCAGTATTCACTGCGTTCACTGACTTCATTGTCAATGAATTCCTCCCGGCTGCCGTTCAGCACGATAGCCGCAAGGCTGTCTGCCATCTGCTGATACTGCTCATGAAAGGCGGCTGTCATCATTTTGCGTTCCGCATCGAATTCTGTAAGACGCTTTACGGTTTCCTGCAGTGTCTGCTCATTGTTCAGCCGCATCCGGTTCTGTGTGCTTGCGTTCTGCACATCATGCAGGATCAGAGATACAGCAATGGCTCCAAGAATAATCAGCAGTGCGCTGAACCGAATTTTCGCAAAGAAACGCCTGTTGGCTTTTCTGCTGATTTCATTATTTTCACTCATCGGGGATTCCCTCCGGTTTCTGATATTTACTGAATAAGAAAGACGGTCGATTGTCTTTTATTATTATATCGTGTTTCATAAGACTCTTGCCACACTGCAGGCATGAAAAAAAGCGCATCTCAGCGCGCTTTTAATATTTTCTGTGTATTGGCAAAATGCAGTTTGGCTACTTCGCCGAGCTTTTCTTCACCGTATTTTGAGATAAACTCGATGCCGCTCTGATCGGCCTGCTTTCCGCCGCCTTTTGCAAAATGCATGCCGTACTGTTTTTCCAGTGCGTCCATATATGTGAGAAACGCATAGCGGGCAATGACGCTTGCGGCACCGACGGAAGGATATTTATCTTCCGCTTTGGTTTCAAAATGAATGCCGCGAACCACATCCGGCTGTGATCTGAGATGGCGGTAATAGCTGATTTCCGGTTCAAACTGGTCGATGATGCGGAAATCAGGAAGAGCTGTTATCTTTCCGAGATTCAGATATGCCTGATTGTGCAGCATCGCCTTGATCTTGTTGAGATTTGCGGTTTCGTGAACGCGGTTGTAGCGGGCGTTGTCAACGATCAGTAAAGAATGGATCAGCTGCTTCATCAGCTGCGGGGCAGCCTTGCGTATGGTTTCATCATTGATCTGCTTGGAATCGCGGATGCCCAGTTTTTCAAGCAGAGCGATATCATCCGCAGTGACAATTGCGGCACACACACAGACCGGCCCGAAATAGTCGCCGGTGCCGACTTCATCGCTTCCCGCCTGGGGCAGGATGATTTTCCGACTGTTTCCTTTTGTGACTGAGGAAACGGATTCTGTTTTCTCGTTGAGTGTTTCGTTATTCATGAACGGGGATGCGTAAACATCCGCGTCGCTTCCCTGAAAGAGGGTTTTTCCTGATTCATAGCAGGTAATCACGCAGTTTTCCGGACGCAGCTGAAAGCGGGCATAGGCAGGGGCTTTGGATTCAAATTCCTTCCATGCCTCGTACAGTCTGTCTTCCTCATCGCGTGAGAGGGTTAATGTTCTGAAAGAATTCTTTGCCATATGGTATAATTCTAGCATATCCTGTTAGATAGTTCGGAACGTTCGTTCCGATATGGAGGTTGTTCATGTTTACAGTAACGGAAAGCTGGTACCTTTGGGTCAACATCTTTGTTGTATTCCTGTTCCTGCTGTGTATTTTCCTCGGCGCGAAAAAAGGTTTCCTGGCAATGATTGTCAGTATGATCGGAACAGTTGTATCTTTCATCGGCGCCTGGTTCTTCGCCGGCATTCTTGCCGACTATGTACGCTTATGGCCGAGAGAATGGGCAGTGCTGCAGAATACGGCAATTGCGGCCGCATCATGGCAGTTCATGAATCACATCTGCTGGTTCCTTGTGCTGTTCCTGATTCTGCGTATTATATTTATCTTTGTTGAAGGAATCTGCAGCCGTCTGCAGGATATTTCGTTTTTAAAGGAACTGTTTACTGCACTGGGCGGATTTGTCGGTGTTGCCGAAGCGATGATGTTTGTGCTTGTTCTTTCCATCGCGTTCAATTCGCCGATGTTCAAAAACGGCGCGGCTGCTGTTGAAAATACATTTATCTCAAAAGTGAATGAAGTCACTTCCATGGTCTATGACAGATTCCTTGAACCTCTGTATGATGCCGATGCCTTTACCCAGGCTTATCAGGACGCTTCATCCATGACCGATGAACAGCGTCAGCACCTGAAGGAATGGCTGGAAGAGCAGGGCTATACATCGGAAGTACAGGGAATCACCGAACCGTAATCATACAAACAGAAGGTAATTGATGTCTCTTGAAAACAGTCTTGAATTAAATATGATACTGGCACAGGTTTCCAAATACTGTGCTTTTTCTCTTGGCAGAACGGCAGTTGCTGAAACTGTCCCCAGTTTTGATCCGTTAATTATCCGCAGGGATCATGAGCGGATGAAGGAAGCGCTCAAAGCATCTGTCCATTACGGTCCGGTGCCGATGGCCGGCATCCGCGATCTGACCGACATGCTGAAAAACGCGTCCAAAGGAAGAACGCTGAGCGGACAGGATCTGATCAATGAAGTGCATTTCATCCAGGGAATCCGTTCCATTCGTAATTATCAGAAGGAACTGACGGATTTTGAACATCCGTATCTCGATGATCTGATCGGCACTTTAACCGTTCATGAACATACCGAAAAAGTCATTTCCCGCTGCATCAATGATTATGGTGAAGTCATGGATACAGCTTCTCATGAACTCTCATCCATCCGCGCCAATATCCGCCGCGCAGAACATGACATTGCCCAGGCTGCCCAGCGCTTTGTGGCGACGCACAGCGACAGCGTTGTCGCCGGCATTATCACATACCGCAGCGGCAGAGCGATGATTCTTGTAAGAGCGTCCGAAAAAAATACATTCGGCGGACTTGTCTATGGCGACAGTGCGTCCGGCCAGGCTTCCTATATCGAACCGGCAGCTCTTGTAACACTCAACAACCGCAGGCAGGGGTATCTTGATGATGAGCAGCAGGAAATCGCAAGAATCCTGGAAGAATGTTCCAGAGAAGTGACAAAAGTCGCCAAGGAAGAACTTGCGAATCTTGAAACCTGCACGATTCTGGATACCGTATTTGCCAAAGCGCAATGGGGCGCTGCCAATGATGCATGTGCGGCGGAGCTGAGTGAAGCGCGTGAGATTCATCTGATCAAGGCAAGACACCCTTTGATTGATCCGAAAACGGTGGTCTCCAATACCTATCATATTGCCGATCCCCACCGCATTCTTTTAATCACCGGTCCCAACACCGGCGGCAAAACCGTATCGATGAAAATCATCGGTCTGTTTACGCTGATGACCTATGCCGGCATGCCGGTACCCTGTGAAAGTGCCGTCATTCCGTATTTTGACCGTGTCTTTGCGGATATCGGCGATGACCAGTCGGTTGTCAGTTCGCTATCTTCTTTCTCTGCCCATATCCGCAAGCAGGCGGAAATCTGCAATGAGGCGACCGAAAACTCGCTGGTGCTTCTGGATGAAGTGGGCAGCGGAACAGACCCGAGAGAAGGCGAAGCGCTTGCGATCGCGATTCTCAACCGGCTGCGCGAAGTCTCCTGCATGACTGTTGCGACAACCCATTACGGAAGATTGAAAGCATATGGCAAACGCCATGATGATATTCTGCTGGCTTCAGTGGAATTTGATATGAAGCTTCTTGCGCCGACTTACCGCTATATTGAAGGGACAACCGGTTCCTCCAATGCTTTTGAAGTTGCCGAGCGCTATGGACTTCCCAAAGGCATTGTCCGCTACGCCCGTTTCCTGCGAAACCAGGCCAAAACCGAAGAGGATGTATTGATTGAACGTCTGGAAGCACAGCTGAATGAAACCCGGAAAAAAGGCGAAGAGCTGGAAAAGCTGATCGCGGAAAATGAAAAGAAGGCGGAAGAGCTGCGCAAGGAAAATGCCAGACTGGCAAAGCAGAAGGATGAATTCCGTCAGAAGGCGGAAAAGGAAGCGCAGGAATATATTGAATCCGTCCGCGCGGAAGCAGATGAAATTCTTGAACATCTGCGGGCAAATCAGAATCAGATCCGTGTTCATGAAGCAATCGCGGAAAGAGGAAAGCTGACTGAACTTTCAAAGAGCGAAGTGAAGGAAGAAATCCCGTACGATCCCAATCATGAATACAAGGTCGGCGACGCGGTGGAACTGCGCAGCTCGAATGCCGTATGCGAAGTCATCGAAGTCGGCAGAAGGGAAATCCGTGTACTGCTTAACGGCAGGGAGATCCGTGTGAAAAAGGATCAGATCCGTCCCAGTGCCCATATTATTCCGAAGATGAAATCACAGCCGACCACAACCGTTCATATTTCCGGCGGCGGAATGTTCTCCTCGATGCCGCTGGAATGCAATCTGATCGGATTAACAGTCAGTGAAGCCATTGTAAAAATGGGCGACTATATGGATCAGGCAAAAATCCATGCATTGAAAACCTTCCGGATCATCCATGGCGACGGTACCGGAAGACTGCGCAAGGCAGTGCATGATAAACTGAAAAACGACAGCAGCGTCAAGGAATACCGGCTCGGCATGCCCAATGAAGGCGGAACCGGCGCGACCGTTGTTGTAATGAAATAAGGAGATCTTTATGGCTTTTGTATTATGGATGATCTGCAGCCTGCTGATGATTGCCATCGGCATCCGAACATGGTTTGCAAAAGAACCTGCAGGTTTTTTCACATTCGATTCCGAGCCGCCGAAAGTCGATGATGCCGAAAGCTATAACCATGATCTGGCAAAGCTGTGGTGGGGCTACGGCGTTTTCATCGCCGCCTGCGGCATTCCGCTCATCAATGACAATCCCGGCATCTGGTTTGTGATCCCGATGCTCGGCGCGGTCTTCTCTTCGATTCTTCTTTTGATTGTCTACAGTGTCTTCATTCTTCCGCGGCACAGAAAAAAGTGAGGTCTATGGATCAGGAATATATTAAAGCAAAGCTGCTCAATCTTCCCAATGAACCGGGCAGCTATCAGATGAAAGACAAAAGCGGCGAGATTATCTATGTCGGCAAGGCAAAGAATCTCCATAACCGTGTCAATCAGTATTTCACCGGCGCGCATGATTTCAAAACAACAAAGATGGTCTCCAATATTGAAGACTTTGATTTCATCGTGACCAGAACTGAAAAGGAAGCTCTTGTCCTGGAAATCAATCTGATCAAGAAATACAGACCGAAATACAATATTCAGTTCATCGATGATTCTTCCTATCCCTATATCAAGCTGACAAGGGAGGAATATCCCCGGCTGCTGATTGCCCGCGATACCAAAAAGGATAAGAAAGCACGCTACTTCGGACCGTTTCCTGACGCTTCCGCCGCAAGGACAACGCTCAAGCTTCTGCAGTCCTTATATCCGTTCAGGCGCTGCAATCAGCTGCAGCCGAAGCTCTGTCTTTATTACCATATGGGACAGTGTCTTGGACCGTGCGAATATGAAATCGAAAAAGGAACATATGAAAAAATGGCCGATCAGGTCACAAAGTTCCTCAACGGCGATACCAAGGAAGTTGAAAATGATCTGAAAGCCAAGATGTATGCGGCTTCGGAAAAACTGGAATTTGAAAAAGCAGCGGAATATAAGAATATGCTTGACGCGATTCATTCGGTTGTCAATGAATCGCAGAATATTGAAAAGGACAACCGCGGATCGCGCGATGTCTTTGCCTGGCATGCCGATAAAGGCTATATGGCGATCACCGGCTTTCTGGTCAGAAGCGGCGTTATTCTCAATAAGGAATTCCGTCTTAGGCCGCTTTATGGCGATGCCGAAGATGAATTCTCCAGTTTCCTGATCCGGTATTATCAGGATCATCCGGCTGCCCGCGAGCTTGTGCTGCCGCAGAATATCGATATCACCGCACTGCAGGAAGTTCTCGATATGCCTGTCTTCCAGCCGCAGAGAGGCTATAAGGCAAGGCTGATCGACATGTGCGTTGAAAATGCGAAGAAGCAGCTGGAACTCAAATTCTCAACCGTGGAAAGACAGGAAACCGTGACTGATGGAGCGGTGAAGCATCTCAGTCAGCTGGCCGGATGCGATATGAATCGTGTTGAACTGTTTGACAACTCGCATATTTCCGGAACCTTCACGGTAGCGGCATGTGTTGTTTATGAAGACGGCAGCCCGGTGAAAAATGATTACCGGCTGTTCCGCCTGCATACCGGAAACAGCGATACCGATTCTATGAAGGAAGCGGTATACCGCCGTTACTTCCGTCTGCTAAAAGATGAAGGCAGAATGCCGGACGGGCTCATCGTGGATGGCGGCTGGACACAGATTGAAGCCGCAAAGGAAATCCTCGATTCGCTCGGATTAAGCGAAAGAATCCGTCTGATGGGTCTGGTCAAGGATGACCATCATAACACCAGGGCTTTGATGAATACGGATGGCGAGCTGTTTGAAATCGACAAGAATTCAGGTTTGTTCTTCCTGCTGACAAGAATGCAGGATGAAGTCCATAGGGTTGCGATCGGCTACCACCGCAAGCTGCGTGCCAAGGCACAGACCAAATCGGTTCTTGATGATGTCGAAGGCATCGGGCCCAAGAGAAAGCGTCTGCTGCTGAAGGAATTCAAAAACTTCACGGGTCTTAAAGCGGCAACGCTGGAAGAAATCGAGAAAGTCGTGCCGAAGGAAACCGCGCGCAATGTGTATGAAGCGCTTCATGCGCATGATGAAGAAACAGATCAGTAATGAAAAAGCCGGGCTTTCCCGGCTTTGATTGTTTTATCGGATTGCGCTGGCAACCTTTTTGATGAACTTCTGTTCCTCCTGGCGGTTGGTGATGACGGTTTTTGCGGCTTTGACAACACCTTTTGCGCCGACTGCTTCATCATCCTTCTTATATGCCTGATAGACAGCCAGCAGAATCGGAAGGGCGGCAAGAATGAGCTTGTTCTTCTTTGCGTTTTCCTTTTTCTTTTCATCCATCGCTTCCATCTTGATGGTGGCAAGCTTGACATTGGTCTGCAGATGATCCATGCGCGGCTTCAGGAAATCGGCCATCGATTTAAGCTCCTTAAGGATCTGTACTGCGGAAACGATGATGGTGATGATCAGGGCCGCGATTGCGGCATATAGAATCCAGTAATTATAAGGATAAATATTAAACATAGTTTTCTCCCGTTTTTATTATCATAGCACAGATCTGCATGGTTCAAATGCGCAAAATGCCGATGGATTACACAGGAAACTTTAAATTACATTTTCTTTGAAAAGATACGTTAGACAAAGGGGAAGCCTTATGCTTTAATATGCCCATGAAGAAAACAGTGAAAATTGTACTTGTTTCCGATAACCACGGAACGACGGACGGACTCGACTATGTCATCGAAACCCATCGCGATGCGGATTACTTTATTCATTGCGGCGACGCGGAACTGCCGACATGGATGGTAGACAGATTTTCCATTGTGCAGGGAAACAATGACAATTACAATCAGTTTCCTTCCAATCTTGTAATGCCGCTCGGTACACACAAAGCATATATCTGCCATGGCCACCGCGATATGTTCTTCGGAAATTTCGATATGCTGGCGGACAAGGCAAAGCAGAACGGATGCGATCTTTGTTTCTTCGGCCATACGCATATTCCGTTCAATCAGCTGATTGACGGGGTGCGTGTGATCAATCCGGGTTCAATCTGGCACAACCGCGACGGATCGGAACCTTCCTACGCGATTGTGACCCTGGATGAAGACGGCGTGAAAGTTCAGCGGATGATTTACCGGAAAGAGAAAAAGTGAACGGATGCACGGGATGTGCAATTCGTGAAAATCGGTCTTGATCTTTCAATAAATCTTTGATATATTATCAGAGCTGTCGTGGTAGCTCAGCTGGATAGAGCTTCCGCCTTCTAAGCGGACGGTCTTGGGTTCGAGTCCCAACCACGACGCCATTTGAAAAGCCGGTTTTCCGATTCGGGACCGGCTTTCATTTTTCTCATAACCCTCAGACGGAGGTTTCAATGGAAAACTATTATGATGAAATTCTGGCGGAAATCCGGGAGATGATGGAACGCCATGAAGAGGAAGAGGCGCTCATTGTGATCCGGAAGGAACTGCGGATGCCTTATATTCCTCCTGAAATTGAAAAGAAGCTTCATGAATACGAAGTCAATGCGAAGCAGGTGATTGCCGACAGAAGGCAGCTGAAGGAGGAATCGCTGGATTCCCTTCTGAAAAAGCTGAGAGGCACTGACCAGCAGCAGCTGGCCGCAGCCGCGCAGCTTACAAAGCGCAATCTGCGCGATATCCTGACGGAAATCCGTTCTTATCTGCAGAGCAATCCGTGTCCGGAAGCGGCCGCGCTGATCATTGAAGCAATTGCGGAACAGGAAATCAAAGAGGAGTTCACGCTTGTCAAAGATGGCATGAGAGCTGAATTCTACGGTGACTCGGTGATCCCGTGTTCTGAAAGCGGCGGTTTCCGCAAAGCTTATGCCTGTCTGAAGGAATGGCTGGAGAATGACAATCCGGCAATGCTTGAAATGTGCCGCACACTGCTGATCCGGGAAGTTTATCTCTTCCTGCCGCTTTCCTATGATGAAGAGGAAGGGGAGGATCTTGCCCTGGGAATTCTGGAGCAGGTATCGGATCTGATGGACGGAGGAGCGACATACCGGGCAGCCCTCAGAACCATGCGGCAGACAGCGGAATCTTCAAAAATGACTTAGCACTTAATTGTTGACAGTGCTAATAACCTCATGTAATATATTGGCAGACTTAGTGTGTGAGTGCTAAGACTGAAAAATGATAGTTTTCATGCCTAATATTTGCTATAATAGACCGGCAAAATATCAGAAGGAGTAGATACGAAATGGCAAACTGGACATTAAAGGAAAAATCAGTCGGTGACATGACTGTTACAATCGAAGGCGATGAATGGAAGAAGGCCGTAAACAAGGCATTCAGAAAACTCGCAAAGAACCTGTCAGTCGACGGCTTCCGCAAAGGCGCAGCGCCGATTGCCCTGGCAGAAAAGAGAATCTCTGCCGGACAGCGCTTCATCGAAGCGGTTGACGACAACGCAAACGAATGGATGAGAGCAGCTCTTGAAGAACTGAACCTCACACCGATTTCCCAGCCGCAGCTTGACATCAAGGATGTCAATGACGAAAAGGTTGAACTCGTTTACACATTCACAGTTGAACCGGAAGCGAAGATCGGTGATTACAAGAGCCTGAAATACGAAGTTGAAGACTACGCAGTAACCGATGAGGAAGTTGATGAGGAAATCAGCAGAATGCAGAAGCAGTACGCTGACAACGAAGTCAAGGAAGGCGCAGCTGAAGAAGGCGACACCGTCAACATCGACTACAAAGGATTGAAGGACGGCGTTGCATTTGAAGGCGGATCCGCTGAAGGCTATGACCTGAAGCTCGGCTCCGGTTCCTTCATCCCGGGTTTTGAAGAACAGCTGATCGGCGCAAAGGAAGGCGAAGAAAAGGAACTCAACCTTACATTCCCTGAAGATTACCATGCGGAAGATCTCGCCGGCGCAGCAGTCGTATTCAATGTCAAGGTCAACGAAGTCAAGACAGAAGTCGTTCCTGAACTGAATGATGACTTCGCAAAAGAACTCAATATCAAGGAAGTCGAAACAGTCGAGGATCTGAAGAAGAACGTCAGAACACGTCTGGAAAGCAGAAAGCAGGCAGATGCTGAAAACAAAGCAGAAAGCGCGCTGATGGAAGCTCTGGTCGATATCGTTGAAGCTGACATCCCGGATGTCATGATCGAAGACGAAGTACAGGGCCAGATCAACCAGATGGCAAACCAGCTGCAGCAGTACGGCATGAGCCTGACAAGCTATCTGCAGATGATGGGACAGACTGCTGAACAGCTCAAGGAAAGCTACCGTGAGCAGGCAGTCAACACAGTCAAGATCAGACTCGGTCTGCAGGCAATTGCCAAGGCAGAAGGCGTTGAACCGACTGAGGAAGATGTCGAAAAGCAGTATCAGGAAATCGCTGATCAGTACGGTATGGAACTTGACCAGGTCAAGACAATCATCAATCCGGAAATGCTGAAGAACGATGTCCGCAATATGAAGACACTCGCCATCCTCAAAGGGGAAACAGCAGAATCCGCTGAATAGTTAAAAAATAAGACGCCTGGCGTCTTATTTTCACAAAAAGAAAGAAAGGAGACAGCCATATGAATACAGTGACAGTACAGGTACCCGCCGTATGCACTAGAGGTATTATTCTGTTCCCGGGACAGGACGTCATGATCGAAGTCGGACGCGCCAAGTCCATTGAAGCTGTGCAGAGAGCTTCCTCAAGCTACGATGGAATGGTATGGATTGTATGCCAGAAAGACATTATGGTAGACACTCCGTCTGCGGATGATATCTACCGCGTCGGTACACTGGCGAAAATCAAGGTCGTCCGCCGCAAGGAAGGCTTTATGAGGGTGACATTCACCGGCATGAAGCGCGCTCTTCTGAAGAAACTTCAGGACGAGCCGGACATGATGATGGCTGATGTCGAGCCGATCGAAGATATCCAGGGAGATTCCCAGGAAGAATTGGCTCTGGTTAAAAAGATTGTCAGTGAATTTGAAAAGATTTCAAATGTATCGCAGATTTTCCCGCCTGATATGATTCATCAGATGAGCAGGGGAATCAGCGCAGATACACTGACAAATCAGTTCGGACAGTACTTCATGTTTGATCAGCAGACCAAGCAGAAGCTGCTCGAAACAGCTGATATCAACGAAAGAATGTACATCATTATTTCGGAGATTGAAAAGCAGCAGAAGTATTCCCAGATTGAGCAGGTCATCAATGAAAAAGTCAAGGAACGCATTGACGACGGCCAGAAGGAATACTACCTGCGCGAAAAGCTGAAGGCGATCAAGGAAGAACTCGGAGATGTCTCCAACATCACCGATGACGCTTCCGAAATCCGCGAAACAATCGAAAAGAATCCGTACCCCCAGCACGTCAAGGAAAAGGCTCTGGAGGAACTGCAGCGCTATGAGATGCTGCCGCCGGGAAGCGGCGAAGCAAGCGTCGAAAGAAGCTATCTGGACTGGCTGCTGAAAGTACCGTGGTGGCAGCAGACAGAGGACAACGAAGACCTCAACGCGGTCAGATCCGTTCTCGATGAAGACCATTACGGACTGGAAAAGGTCAAGGACCGCGTCATGGAATATCTTGCCGTCAAGCAGATGACAGGAAATCTCAACGCGCCGATCCTGTGCCTCGTCGGTCCGCCCGGTGTCGGTAAAACTTCGCTGGCGAAATCCGTCGCAAGAAGCCTGAACCGCAAATTCGTCAAGATGTCGCTCGGCGGCGTCCGTGATGAAGCGGAAATCAGAGGACACAGAAGAACTTATCTTGGCTCACTGCCCGGAAGAGTCATTCAGGGAATGAAGAAAGCCGGCGTCATCAATCCGGTATTCCTGATTGATGAAATCGACAAGATGGGAGCTGACTACAAGGGCGATCCTTCCGATGCGCTGCTTGAAGTTCTCGATCCGGAACAGAACAGCCTGTTCTCCGATCACTATCTCGAAGAACCGTATGACCTTTCCAAAGTCATGTTCATCGCGACAGCAAACTATCTGGAAAACATTCCGGCACCGCTGAGGGACAGACTGGAAATCATTCAGCTGCCTTCCTACACGGAAATCGACAAGCTCCACATTGCCCATGAGCACCTGGTGCCCAAGCAGCTGGAAGCCAACGGTCTCAAGTCAGCGCAGTTTAAGATTTCCGACAAGGAAGTTCTTGATCTGATCCGTCACTACACAAGAGAAGCCGGCGTCAGACAGCTTGAGCGTGTCATTGCGTCGCTCTGCAGAAAGACAGTTCTCGCAATTCTCAAAGAGAACAAGAAGAACATCACTGTGACCAAGAAGCTTGCGACCAAGTGGCTTGGCAAAGAGATCTTTGAATACGGAACAAAAGAAAAGAAAGACCAGGTCGGTGTTGTCACCGGACTTGCCTATACCGAATTCGGCGGCGATGTGCTGCAGGTTGAAGTCAATTACTTCGAAGGCAAGGGAAGACTGGTCATGACCGGACAGCTCGGCGATGTCATGAAGGAAAGTGCGGAAATCGCGCTTGACTATGTCAAGGCTCATGCAAAAGAGCTCGGCATCGATCCCAAATTCTGGGATACTCATGATATTCACATCCATGTACCGGAAGGAGCGGTTCCCAAGGACGGCCCTTCCGCAGGTGTGACGATGACAACCGGACTTGTCTCCGCACTGACAGACAGACCTGTACGCAGCAGCCTTGCCATGACCGGCGAAGTGACACTGCGCGGCAATGTCCTGCCGATCGGCGGTTTAAGAGAAAAATCACTGGCTGCCCACAGATCCGGCATCAACCGCATTCTGATCCCGAAGAACAATGTCAGGGATCTTGAGGATGTGCCGGAAGCAGTCAAGGAAACAATCGACTTCATTCCTGTTGAAAATGTTTCGCAGGTACTGAAGGAAGCGCTGGTATAAGCATGCAGTACCATGAGGCATCGCTGTTAGCAACAGCCGCCAACGAGGCCCAGTGGCCGAAGAGCGATCTTCCGGAAATCATTTTCGCAGGCAGATCGAATGCCGGCAAAAGCACGCTGATCAACGCTCTGGTGAACCGGAAGAATCTGGCATATGCCGGAAAGACACCCGGCAAAACCAGACTGCTCAACTTCTTCATCGTCGATAAACGTGTCGTCTTCACCGATGCGCCGGGATACGGCTATGCGACAAGCGACGCAAAAAGCGCGCTCGCATTTGAAAAGCTGATTGATCCTTACTTCCGCAGCAGGAAGCAGCTGAAAGGATTGATTCTTGTCGCCGATATCCGCAGAACACCGAATGAGGATGACATCACAATGGTCGATTTTGCCAAGCGCTCCCATCTTTCGGTATTGATCGCATGTACCAAAGCGGATAAGGTATCCCGCTCGCAGGCCATGCAGTCAATGAAGAAGATTGCCGAAACGCTCGGCGTTTCCTCAAGAGTTCTGATTCCTGTTTCCTCCATCAAAAAGGACGGAATGGATCAGCTCTGGGAAAAGATCGACTCGCTGGTTGCCCAGTCACAGCAGTAACAATGCATGAATGAAATCCACCCATCTTCTGAGTGGATTTTTTACTTTCCGCAGGAAATCTGCGATACTGTAAATGGAGTAAGTGTGAGAAGGAGTGCATCATGAAAGAATTTATCAGCGTTGATAAACTGGCGTATTATGCCCGCAGAAATGAGAAGAAAAATCTTCAGTTCAGGATATGGCTGAAAACGCATGTGGATGAGGAAGATCTGGATGAAAGATGCCGCCGTCTGCACGATGAATATTTTGCGCAGTATGACTGCTCAAAATGCAGAAACTGCTGCAAGAGCTGTCACGGATATATTCCCGAAGAGGATTTTCAGAAGGACGCGGATCATCTCGGCATTTCCAGAGAAGAATTCATTGAGAAATACATTGATATCGAAAAGGGCGGCGATGAGGGCAATTATGATACAAAGCACATGCCCTGCGATTTCCTGAATGAAGACGGAGCGTGCATGCTGGGGGAGAATAAGCCTGAAGCCTGTGTGAAGTATCCGTATACAGCAGAACCGGGAAGACTCTGGGCGCTGTATTCCATGATTGACAATATTGCCGTCTGTCCGGTTGCCTATGAAATCTTTGAAGAACTCAAAAGGGAATACGGCTTTAACAGACGCAGAAAGTAACAGGGTTGAAAACACAGGCACCGCGAAAAACTGCGGTGCCTTTTAACAGTGCCTCCAAGGGAAATATTGGGAATGCATCGGCGAATATGGTAGAATAGATCAGAATCGGAGGATTTTGTGACAAAAGTATTAATCGCTGCCGGCGGAACCGGCGGACATATCGTCCCCGCAGTTTCCCTGGCTGATATATTGAAAAAGCAGAAACCCGACACGGAAATCGTCTTCTTCGGTTCCAGCAACCGGATGGAAGCCACTGTGATCCCGGAAGCGGGATACCGGTTTTTCGGTGTCAGGATGAGCGGCATGAACAGCGGACTGAAATCCAAGATCAAATCTGCTGTTTCACTGATCAAGGCACAGCGGGCTTGCATGCAGCTGCTGAAAAAGGAAAAGCCCGATATTGTCGTCGCGTTCGGAAATTATATTTCAGTACCGATTGCCCAGGCCGCGCGGAGACTGCATATCCCGGTCATGCTGCATGAACAGAACAGCTTTGCCGGCAAGGCAAACCGCTTTCTCGCATCGCTTGCGGACGCAATTGTCTGCTGCTATGAAAGCAACCTTACCCAGTTTCCTGCCGCAAAATGCAGGGTTTACGGAAATCCTGCCGCGACCGTCGCGAAGGAAGCCGCGTTTGACGCGGATGAGGTCAGAAAGATCGGCCTTGATCCTGAAAAGCCGTTTGCGGTATTCATGATGGGATCGCTGGGATCTTCTTCAGTCTCACAGATTATTGATGAAGCATGTTCGCTGTTCGATGATTCTTACCAGATCATCATCGCAGCCGGACGTGACAATGACTATACATTCAAAACACAGAACGATGAAAGAATCCGGATTGTTCCGTATGTCAACGGAAGGTCGATGCTCAAAGGATGCACGCTTGCGGTGACACGCGCGGGGGCGACAACGATTGCGGAGATCGGCGCCATCGGCACGGCATCCATCCTGATTCCTTCTCCCAATGTTGCCAACAACCATCAGTTCTACAATGCAAAGGAACTGGCGGACGCGGATGCGGCAATTATGATTGAGGAGAAGGATCTGAATGCCCAGATGCTTGCGGAAACGATCAACGGATTGATGAAGAATGAAGAAAAACTGCAGTCATTGCGGAATAATGCCGCCAAACTCGGAAAAGCAGACGCGGCATACAGAATGATTGACCTGATGGAGGAATTGGCTGCCAATGGATGAATTTTATAAAGAATTGAGCCGCTATGGTACAGCGGAGGCAGACCAGCCTCTGTCAAAAATGACAACGCTGCGCATCGGCGGCAAAGCGAAATATGTAATCTACCCGGAAAACGAAGTCTCGCTCGACTCCGTTCTCCGTTTATGTGAAAAGTCCGGTGTCCCGTATAAAGTCATCGGAAAAGGATCGGATCTGCTCTGTTCGGATGATCCCTATGATGGGGTCGTCATCCGGCTCGACCGTCATTTTCATCATTTCTATTTTGATGAAAATGTATGCACGGTGCAGGCAGGATGTTCGATTATTGCCCTAGCCGTGCAGGCGATGAAGAACGGTCTTTCCGGTCTTGAATTTGCCAGCGGCATCCCGGGAACAGTGGGCGGAGCGATTTTCATGAACGCCGGCGCCTATAAATCCAGCATGGCTGAAATCCTGGATGAGGTGCAGGTGCTGCGGGATGGAAAAGTGGAATGGATGAAAGCGGATGAATGTGAATTTGGCTACCGCTGCAGCATTTTCCAGAAACATCCCGACTGGAGTATTGTCGGAGCAAGAATGACGCTGAAACCGAAGGATCCCAAAGAGATTTCCACTCTGATGGAAGACCGCAGGAACAGAAGAATGGCTTCGCAGCCTCTGGATTATCCGAGCTGCGGCAGTGTTTTCCGCAATCCGGAGGGCATGAATGCATGGCAGCTGATCGACGGAATCGGCTACCGCGGAAAGAGATGCGGCGATGCCATGGTTTCCGACAAGCACTGCAATTTTATTCTCAATATGGGTACAGCAACCGCAGAGGACTATCTGAAGCTCTGTCATGAAATCCAGGATAAAGTGGAAGAAAAATACCAGGTCCGTCTGCATATGGAAATGGAGATGTTCAATTGGAAGCAGACCGTGTAATCGAAGAAGAAGATGTCATCGATGTGCCGGTCGGTGTGCAGCAGCTGTTTGATGAAAGACACTACCGCAATATCAGCCGCAGTGTCAGAAAAGCACAGCCGAAGCTCTACCGGGCAGCCGTCCTGTGCGGGGCAGTCATTCTGATGATTGTCTATTTCATCATGCCTGTTTCCCATGTCTCTTCCGTTACGGTTTCCGGCAATTCGCTGCTTTCCGATGAATATGTCCGCTCGATCAGCGGTGTCAGCGATTCCAGCATTTACTATTTCACGGTTCCGCTGCTGGTAAAAAGCAGAATCGAACACGATTCCCTGATTGAAAGCGCAGAGGTTTCCCTGGAAAGGAACAACACAGTCGCAATCACAATCACGGAAAAGAAGCTGCTCGGCTACCGCTATGATGAGGAACCGGTTCTCTTAATGACAGACGGAACCAAGGCGGAGCTGAAAAGCGAATATCTCGATATTATTTCCAAAGTCCCGCTGATCATCGGCTTTCCGACGGATGAACAGACAGCCAAGCTCTGCAGGGCTTTCAAGGATGTCGACAGCTCCCTGATCCGGGATATTTCGGAAATATCGCAGTATTCATTAAGCTATGATCCCCAGGCGGTGCGTGTGCTGATGCGCTCAGGCGGCTATTTCATCGGCAATTACTACAACACATCGCTGCTGAATAAATACTGGGATATCTACAATCACCAGAATGATAAATCCTACTGTATTTTCGCCGATGATTCACTGACCAGCGCCTATTCCAAGATCTGCCCCTGGGATGAACCGGAGGTCGACAAGGAATACTGGAAGGATTCCGAAGGCAACATCATGACCAACACCTATGGCGACAAGGTCGAAAAGCATTACTATCTTGCCGAAGACGGAAGCTTTGCGCTGGATGGCCAGGGAAGAAAGATTCCGGTTCCTGTAACCCTGCAGGGATTTGAGGTTCCGGATGAAAAGTTCCATGAACACTATGAAAAAGGATTCTATGAATCCGGTGTTCTGGAAATTCCGGAAGGATATACGGAAGAAGAGGAAGAAAACACGGATGTCCCGTCAGAAGAAACCGAAGAGACTTCGGAAGAAGAAGGCTGAAAAGCTGAACGGGATGATATTTTTGATATAATGCTGAGGAAGGAGTCTGAATTGTTATGTCAGTAGAAAAAACAACAAATTACGGTACAATCAACGTCTCTGAAGAAGCGATCGCGTCTCTTGCGGGCAGTCTGATCACAGAATGCTACGGTGTTGTCGGCATGGCTTCCAAGCAGGTACTGCGCGACGGCTGGACAGAATTGCTGAAAAAAGAGAACTATTCCCGCGGCGTCGTTGTACGCAGAGGGGAAGAAGGTCTGGAAATCGACCTCTATATTATTGTCAGCTTCGGCGTCAGAATCTCCGAAGTTGTGCAGGAAGCACAGAAAAAGGTCAAATATGTCCTTGAGAAGTCATTGAACATGCCTGTTGCGGCGGTCAATGTATTTGTGCAGAGCGTCAGAGCAGTACAGTAGCGGAGGTTTGTTTCATGGACAGAATTGACGGTAAAATCCTGCTTAGCATGCTGGAAAGCGGCGGCAGCAATCTGAACAGCCACAGAAAAGACGTGGACGCGCTCAACGTCTTCCCGGTACCGGACGGTGATACCGGAACAAATATGTCTCTGACATTCACCAACGGTATCAACGAAGTCAGAAAGAACGGAAGCGAATCCCTGCCGGTCATCGCGAAGACACTTTCCCGCGGCCTTCTGATGGGTGCGCGCGGAAACTCCGGCGTTATCCTTTCCCAGATCTTCCGCGGCTTCAACCAGTCCGTACAGGGCAAGGAAGAACTCGCGCTGAATGATCTTGATGAAGCGATGCTCAACGGATCAAGACTTGCCTATAAGGCAGTCATGCGTCCGGTTGAAGGAACCATTCTGACAGTCATCCGCGAATCCACGGAACGCGCGCATGCATACTGCGAAGAACATCCGGAATCTTCGATCGAAGAGTATATGACAGAGCTGGTAAAGGAAGCGGAAGTTTCCCTTGCCAATACACCGGAGCTTCTTCCTGTTCTCAAGGAAGCCCATGTCGTTGACTCCGGCGGCAGCGGTCTGTTAAGAATTCTCGAAGGATTCAAGGCGGCGCTTGACGGCAAGCCGTTTGTCGAAAGCGCGCAGATTCCCGTACGCCGTGAAGAAAAGACCGAAAAGTCTTCCGGCTACCGCACAGAATATATTCTGGAACTCAACGATGCCGGCATGAAGAGCTTCAATGAGGAAAGAATCCGCAAGAATCTCGACAAGCTCGGCAACAAGATCACATTGATCGTTGAAGACAGAATCGTCAAAGTCAGACTGAATACGATGATGCCCGGTGAAATACTCACCATGGGTCAGAGATACGGTGAATTCAAGAAGGTTCAGATCGAAAACATTCAGGATGAACTGAAGCCGTCCATCATCATTGAGGAACCGGCAAAGAAAGCGGAAGAAAAGGAATACGGCATCATTGCCTGTGCGGCAGGAGACGGCATCGGCAAGCTGTTCCGTGAATACAGAACAGACGTCGTCGTATCCGGCGGCCAGACCATGAACCCGTCCACAGAAGATTTCTGCACGGCGATCAAAAAGGTCAATGCCCGCCACATCTTCGTTCTTCCCAACAACTCCAACATCATCATGGCCGCAAAGCAGGCTGCTGAAGTGACAGAAGACAAGGACATCATCGTCCTTGAGACAAAGTCCATCCCGCAGGGACTCTCCGCATGCATTTCCTTCAATCCGGATGCGTCGGTGGAAGAAAATACAGAGCAGATGAAGGATGCTGTCGGCAATGTCAAGACCGGTCAGCTGACCTATGCGATCAAGGATACAACAGTCGACGGACGTGAGATCCATGAAGGCGACTATATGGGTCTGTTTGAAAAGGAAATCGTCGTTACTTCCAAAGACAAGATGGAAGCTGCGAAGGAACTGATTCAGCAGATGATGGATGAGGACGCGGAAATCGTCACATTGATCAAAGGCAAAGACGCTACCGAAGCTGAATGCGATGAACTTGAAGAATTTATCAGTGAGCAGTATGACGCGGATGTCGATGTACAGAACGGCGGTCAGCCTGTTTACAGCTTCATCATCGGTGTGGAATAATAAGAATAGCTGAAGAAATCACCGCCTTTGGCGGTGTATTTCTTATGGAGGGAATATGAAACAATTAGGTATTTCGGTTTATCCTGAACATACGACAAAAGAAAAAGCCTATGCTTATATGAAAAGAGCAGGCGAACTCGGATTCAAACGGGTCTTTACCTGTTTCCTGTCAGTTACGGAATCTCCGGAAGAAACCGTAAAGAACTTTAAGGAATTCTGTCAGGTTGCCCATGAAGCGGGACTGACCGTTTCCGCCGATACCAATCCAGCAGTATTCGCAAAGCTCGGCGCAACGCCGTATGATCTTTCCGTTTTCCATGAAATCGGACTGGATATCATCCGCCTGGACGGCCATTTCGGCGATACGGAAGACATTGCGATCACTCATAATCCGTACGGAATCCGGATTGAATACAACGCTTCCGGAACCATTGCGCTCGACAATCTGATCCGCTGCGGAGCTGACGCGGAAAATATGTGCTTCTGCTCCAATTTCTTCCCGCAGCGCCATACCGGCATGGGTCTGGACAGATATATTGAACTGACAAAGAGATACCGCGACGGCGGCATGCGTGTGGCAAGCTTTGTCTCAAGCCAGGAAGAGAATACATTCGGTCCCTGGCCGGTCTATGACGGTCTGCCGACTCTGGAAATGCACAGGGATCTGCCGATTGATCTGCAGTTAAGACATATGAACGCGATCAATCTTGCCCAGGATATCCTGATCGGCAACTGCTTTGCGTCCGATGAAGAACTGAAGGCGCTGGCAGATACGGATCTGACCAGAATCACCATGCGCATTGACATGGAAGAAGACATCAGCGAAACGGAAAAGGAGATCATTTTCTGGGATAAGCATCAGAGCAGGGATGACTGCAATGATCTGATCGTGCGCTCCTCCTGGCCGCGCATCGAATTCAAAGGCCGCAGCATTCCGGTCCGCAAAAGGGCAGAAAAGATCTGTCACCGTGGAGATGTTGTGATTGTCAATGACAATCTCGAACATTACAGAGGTGAGATCTGGATTCTTCTGAAAGACCTTGAACTCAGCGACGAATACAATCTCGTCGGCAGACTTCCGGAAAACGAACAGATTCTTCTCGACTGGATCAAACCGAGAGGACTGTACGGATTCATCCGGTAAATCGGCGTATGCAGACTACAGATCTGACACAATACTTCCGCGCGGCAGGAATCGCTGCGAGCCTTGGCGGCGTTGCGATTTACTTCGCAATCCGCTATATGCTCAACAAGGCATTCACAACGATTCTCAAAAACAATCCGGATATGGAGCAGCGGCGCAAAAGCTCGCTGAAGCTTCAGTTCGGATTTATAAGATTCCTGCTCGGATTCATCATCATCCTGGTCATCCTGCAGAACTTCGGCATTCAGATCACATCGCTGCTTGCCTCATTGGGTATCACAGGTGCTGTCGCAGGTCTTGCGATGCAGGATTATCTCAAGGATATCGTGATGGGATACAACATTATCGCCAGCCATTACTTTGCGGCAGGCGAAGTTGTCAGATACGGTGACTTTGAAGGTGAAGTTGTGTATTCGGATTTGAAGATGACAAAGATCCGGTCCATTGATGATGACAGCATCCTGTCCGTCTCCAACCGCAACCTCGATAAGGTGATCCGTGTTTCGGATATGTTTGATATCGATATCCCGATGCCCTACGATGAGCCTTATGAACACTGCCGTGATACAGTGCGCAAAATTGCCTTCAGGGCAAAGGATGTCAAAGGCGTCAACTCTGCCGTTCTTGCCGGTACCCAGGCATTCCTGGACAGTGCGATTACGTATCGTCTGAGAATGTTTATCGATCCCAAGGATAAAGGAAGAATCCGCAGGGAAGTCAATTACATCATCCAGCAGGAACTTGAAGAAGCAAATATCGCAATCCCGTTCACACAGATCGATGTACATCAGAAATAGTTATTTGCATGATAAAAGCCCGGTCTGCCGGGCTTTGTCTGTTTATCCTTTCAGTTTTGTCTGCAGGGCTTCAATCTGTTCTTCGCTCATGCCGGCAAATGCAAGATAATTCTTTACATACGGCACCAGATCGCAGTTTTTATAATCGACGCTGTCATCGCTGACAATGAATTCGATCATATCGTCGATATTGGATTCCTTGATCGTTTTGTATTTCTTCGGCTGGGAAGCTTCATCGATTTCATAATAATTCGCATAGGTCAGCATATAGTCATCGACGATCTCCTGATAGGAAGCTCCGGCCAATGCCTCTATGACCATGCATACAAAACCGGTTCTGTCCTTTCCTTCCGTGCAGTGCACAAGATAAGGACCGTCTCTCTGCGACATTTCAATCAGGCCTCTGCCGATGGATTTTGCGAATTCTTCAGAATGATAATTCATGTTCAGTCCAAGCAGAACCACTTTGTTTTTTTCATAAAGGCCTAGGAAATAGAGGGATTCAAAATCATCTTTTTCCATATAGCCTTCGATTTTTTCGGTAGTGTCGGCAAGATTCAGAATGCACTGCACACCGGCTGCGCCGATCAGCTCATCCACATAAGGTGCGCGGTTATGGGAATTGTCGCAGGGGGAGGCGGAGCGGTAAAGAACATTTTCACCGATATTGCCCATCTGGATCATCCGGAAGTTGGCAAATACTTCGTCGCTCGGATAATCCTTGCGGTAATCGGTATAGCTGATATTTCTCGCTTCCTGGATATCAAGATATTTTCCTTTTTCGCGCAGTTTCACGGTCGCTTTATCATGGGCATTCAGATCCGCTTTCATCCAGAGCGTCTGTCCGTTCATTTCTTCTGTCAGATGCGCTTCTTCCCATAAGTCATTTCCGTAATTGACGGCGGCTTTGATATAGGGGTATCCGGGATAGGCAACCAGAAGCGGCTTGCCGGCAGGGACATAGTAGCCGGAGAAATAGGGAATGTCCTCCATGGTGTAGCCGTTGGAGAATACAATGTCGACGCTGTCGCCGTACACAAATCCCAGCCTGTTGAAATCATCGATGGTGATATGGATGTACACGCCGCCGAATTCCGTTTCATGTTCAATCTCATAATTCTCAATGATCGGAACCGGATCTTCAGGCTGAGGCGTTTTGTCGGGAACATCTGCAGATTGTCTGCATGCGGCAGTCATGACTGCCGCAAAGACGGTTAAAGCCTTACGGATGCATGGTTTCATTCGTACACCTTCTTTCCTTATGAATTCTTATCAGTCAGATCTTTCTCTGATTTGATTATAAATGAATCTTTCTGTATTCTTTACAGTCTGAAAGAAAGATTAATATTTCAGACAATAATAAAAGGACCTTTTTTTCAAGGTCCGCGGATTACAGTTTCTTTCCCAGGAAAGCGCCGCCTTCATCTTCCGCAAGAATTTCAAAGCCGAAATGACGGTAGAAGCCGAATGCCCGTTCATTCTTTTTCGCTACGCCAAGACAGATGCCTTTGACATGGCTTGTTTTCAGATGTGCCAGAAGGGTTTCCATCAGCAGCTTTCCGCTTCCTTTTCCGGTATATTCTTCAAGAATATCAATATGCATGTGTGCCGGATAGAATTCAGATGCCATTCGGTATTCTTCAATCTGGCCGCTGATCATTTCAGGATAGGGACTGCCGAGTGTCTGAATCTGTTCTTCATAGGGCTTCATGTTTTCTGCCCATGTATCCGCATCTTCAGCACACAGGATATAGCCGCATACTTCATCGCTGTCATTGAGCAGAACAAATGCGGTTTCCTTTTCCAGATATTCATCGCAGTACATCCAGAGGGAATACTTCTGATGGCACATGTCTGTGCGCGCTCTTTCAGAAGCGGTCGCAAGATGCACGCTTCTGACAGCATCCCGGTAAACCGGGTTATAAGGAATGACTTTCATTCTTATTCCCCAAGCCGCATTCTGCGGATGGAAGGCCATAAAGCCTTATCAAGAAGAGGAACGATGATGCCGGCAAGAACTGCTTCGGCAATGCCGTTGGTTGTAATAACGCCGAATATAATACCTGTTACCGCACTTGCGCTGACGCCGAGCGCCTGTGCATACTGCGGTGTAAAGAAGACCGCGATCATGCCCATAACCAGCAGGGTATGCAGGATGGTGTTGGCAGCTGCCGTGATTGCGGCAGAGCGGATATCGCCTGTTTTCTTACGCAGCCAGCGGAACATTTTCGCGCTGAGCCAGCCGAGAAGAATTCTTGGACCGAACGCTATCAGCAATGACGCGAAATTTCCGGAAATGCCTCCCACTGTAATAAACGGGGAAAACAGGAAGGAAGTTGCGCCGGGCTGAAATGTCGCTCTTAACATGGAGGTCAGACCGAAGACAAATCCTGCAAGAGCGCCATAGGAGGAGCCAAGGAAAATGCCGCACAGGATAACCGGAATATGCATGGTCGTCACGTTGATCGCGCCGATCGGGATATAGCCGATGGGAGTGAGTGTCATGACGATCTGAAGTGCGATGAAGAACGCCGCCAGAGTCAGCTGGCGGATCTGACTGTATTTGTTTGACATGTACAATACCTCGCCGATACCGCATTATAGCACGTTCAAAAAAGATAAAAATGGAATATTACGAACAGTACATGGCTATATGATAATATTAAATTATGAAAACAATCCGTGTCGCTGCTGCGGCAATCATCAAAGACAATCATGTGCTTGCGGCTTTGAGAAGCTATGGCACACAGATCGGCTGGGAACTTCCCGGCGGCAAGATCGAACCGCATGAAACAGCTGAAGAAGCGATTGTCAGGGAAATCCGGGAAGAACTGTCGGCTGAAATTGCCGTTGATGAGAAGCTTGTGCAGATCGAACATGACTATCCGGAGTTTCATCTCTCGATGACTGTCCTTGCGGCGCATCTGAAAAGTGAGGCAATGCATCTGAATGAACATGCTTCAGCGAAATGGCTGAATGCCGAAAATCTGGAAAATGCGGAATGGCTGGCAGCCGACAGGAAGGCAATCCCCGCCATCCGTGCGTATCTTTCGGAAAGGAGAAAGGAAAATGATCAACCGTTTTAACCGCGCACTTCTGTTTCAGGATTCCGATTCCGAAGCATGCGCAAAGGTATGGAGCACATTAAAGCGCTATGGCATTGAATATGAAATGTCGACCAGCACGAATGTATCGGTTTTCGGGCGCAATCTCCATTACCGTCAATCCATGTCGATCGGCTATGGCGGACTTGGCACTTCTGCGTTTGGAGATCATATGAATTATGTCTATTCAATCTATGTCAGAAAGAAGGATTTAGCGAAGGCAAAGGAAATCTGTGACCTGTAACAGCTTTTGAAACAGCAGCTGAACTAAGCAATGCTATAATAGGTCCATGGAACTGAAAGAGAAACAATTCAGACTGACTAAGACAAGGCTTGAAGCTCTTGACCGTCTGCATCTTCATACAGCGGAAGAGCTTCTTTCATATTACCCGTTCCGCTATGAAACACTGCGTGTTTCCGATCCTTCCTCATGGCAGATCAAGGATAAAGTGACATTTGAGGCGGAAGTGGTCAGCGCCGTGCATTCCTGGCGCCATGGAAAACTGACCGCGAGCTCCTTTGAAGCGATGGCTTTCGATCAGGTTTTCAAAATCACGATTTTCAACCGGCCGTGGGCAAAGATGCTGAATCTGAACCAGATCATCACGATTAACGGCATCTATAACGGAAACCGCAAAGTAACCGCGATCAGCTATGACACAAAGCCATTGGCTGAACATGACGCAGTCACTCCGGTCTACAGCGCGGCTGAAGGAATCAAACAGAAAACAATCCGGGCCTGCATCGAGCGGGTCTATGATGTGCTGCAGAATGAAATCATCGACCTGGTGCCGGAAGAATTCATCCGGCGCTACCGCCTGTTAAGAAAAGCGGAAGCACTGCGAAGAATCCATTTTCCCGAATCCATGAATGATGTACAGTCGGCCGTGCGCACTTTGAAATATGAAGAATTCCTGCGCTTTTTCACAGCCGTGGAAATGATGAAAAATGAAGATCACGGCGTGATCCGTTCCGCCAGGATCATTCAGAAAAACAGAGTGGACGCAATGAAAAAGAAGCTGCGCTTTGCATTGACGCCGGATCAGGAAAAGGCGCTGGATGAAATCCTGCGTGATTTAGGCAGCACAAGGCCGATGTACCGTCTGGTGCAGGGCGATGTCGGATGCGGAAAAACAGCGGTGGCCGCGCTTGCGATGTATGCGGCCGTGACTTCCGGAATCCAGGCGGCACTGCTGGCGCCGACGGAAATCCTTGCCCGCCAGCATGCTCAGTCCTTAAAGGAAATGATCAGCGATCCGGATGTGAAGATCGAAGTTCTTTACGGCGGCTTAAGCGCAAAGGAAAAGCAGAAGATTCTCGAAGAAACGTCCGAAGGAAATATCGATATTCTGATCGGCACCCATGCGATGATTCAGGAAAGCGTGAAATTTCATGATCTCGGTCTTGTCGTTGCGGACGAACAGCAGCGCTTCGGCGTCGGACAGAGAAGGGCGCTCAAGGAAAAGGGAAACAACACGGATATCCTGCTGATGAGCGCAACCCCGATCCCGCGCACGCTTGCGTCCACACTTTACGGCGATATGGATGTGTCGACGATTGAAACCATGCCGGCCGGAAGAAAAGCTCCCGTCACAAAGTACATTGAAGAAAACAGTTTCCGTACTGTTCTGAAAGATGTGCAGCAGCTGCTGGCTTCCGGCAGACAGCTGTATATCATCTGCGCAGCCGTGGATTACAATGAAGACTATGACGCCCGCAATGTCATGGATACTTCCACAAATATTCAGAAACTGTTTCCGCAGTATCATGTCGGTATCCTGCATGGCCGCATGAGCTCGCAGGAAAAGCAGGATGCGATGAATGATTTCTATGAAAACCGCACGCAGATCCTGGTTTCGACAACAGTCGTGGAAGTCGGCATGAATGTCGTCAACGCAACCGGTATGATTATTTATGATGCCGAGCGCTTCGGGCTTTCCCAGCTTCATCAGCTGCGCGGCAGAATTCAGCGCGGCAGCGATACCGGTCATTGCTGGCTGTTATCCTCCTCTCAGGATCCCAAAGTCAAAGAGCGTCTGAATGTCCTTGTGAAAACGAATAACGGGTTTGAAATCTCGTATGAAGATTTACGGCTGAGGGGCCCGGGTGATATACTTGGTACAAGGCAGAGCGGTGTTCCCGACTTCATTCTCGGAAATCTGATCGCGGACACCGGAATCATCAATACCGCAAGAAAAGACGCGCATACAATCCTTTCCAATCCCGAAAATCCGGACTATATTCCGATGATTGAAACGGTGAGGGAAGCCAGCAGAAATAACGCGTCCTATGCGGATTAGGAGGTTGAAGTGGATATCATTGAATGGCTGAAAGACAGAGGAATCGAACCAAATGACAGCCGTCTGATCAGACAGGCATTCGTTCATTCCTCCTATGCCAATGAACATAAAAAAAGCGTCAAGGACAATGAACGTCTGGAATTCATGGGGGACGCGGTCCTGCAGCTGTGGAGTTCGGACGCGATCTACCCGCTGAATCTTTCCGAAGGAAAAATGACAGCCCTGCGCCAGCAGCTGGTCTGTGAAAAGGCGCTGGCATCCTATGCAAGGGAAATGGGGCTCAACCGCTTCCTGCTGCTCGGACAGGGGGAAGAAAAAAACGGCGGACGGGAAAGAGACGCGATCATTGCGGATATGTTTGAAGCAATGCTCGGCGCCTTATATCTGGATCAGGGAATGGATGCGGTGAGCAATATTCTCGATGAAGTCATCACCCCGCGTCTGGCCCATCCCGAACAGTCGGAGAGCTTCCATGACTATAAGACGGTCCTGCAGGAATATGTGCAGGCCGATACAAGAAGAACGGTTTCGTATGAAATGGTCAGCGAATCCGGTCCCAGCAATTCACCGGTCTTTGTGATGAATGCCGTCGTTGACGGACTGATCATGGGAACCGGGGAAGGCAGATCCAAAAAACAGGCTGAACAGAACGCGGCAAAAGACGCGCTCTATAAAATGGCAAAATAAAAAGGTAGGTGGACAAAATGAAACTGAGCGAACTGATTACCGAAATCAAAGAAGGCCGAAAGGATGAGGCGCTGATTGAACTCTACGGCGCGGAAGATCTGGCCGCACAGCAGGAACGCTACATCAGCGTGATTCAGAAAACAATTGATCTTTTCTCTGACCAGGAAGGCTGTATTTTCTCAGCACCCGGCAGAACCGAAGTCGGCGGCAACCATACCGACCACCAGCTCGGAAGAGTACTTGCGGCAGGCATCAATCTGGATACAATCGCTGCCGTCATTCCGACGGATGACAATAAAATCCGCCTTGCCTCAAGGGGCTTCTCAATCAAGCCGGTTGATATCAGCGATCTTTCAATCGACATCAACGAGAAGAATACAACCGAATCACTGATCCGTGGCGTCTGCGCAGGCCTGAATGAAAGAGGCTACAAAGTCGGCGGATTCATGGCATACAGCGAAAGCGATGTCATCGCCGGCGGCGGCATGTCCTCTTCGGCCGCATTTGAAGTACTGCTCGGCACAATCGAAAGCGGACTCTACAACAATTTCGCGGTTTCCGCGGAAGATATCGCGAAGATCGGCCAGTATGCTGAAAATGTCTACTTCATGAAGGCTTCCGGTCTGATGGACCAGATGGCAAGCTCGGTCGGATCCTTTGTCGCAATCGATTTCTTTGACAAGGATAACCCGGTTATTGAAAAAGTCGATTTCAATCCGGCTGATTATAATGTTGACCTGATCCTGACTGATGTCAGAGCATCCCATGCGGACCTTTCCGATGAATACAGCGCGATCCCGACCGAAATGAAAGGCGTCGCCAAAATCCTCGGCGAAACCGTTCTTTCCAGATGCACAGTTGATCAGTTAATGGCAAATGTTGCAAAGATCCGTGAGAACCTCGGCGACAGAGCATTCTTAAGAGCATATCATTTCCTGAAGGAAACCGTACGCGCAAGAGAAGAAGCAGAAGCACTGCGTGAAAAGGATATCAATCGCTTCTTCAGACTTGTCAGAGAAAGCGGACAGTCCTCCTGGATGTATCTGCAGAACATCTGCCCTCCGGGAAGCCGCAAAGAACAGCCGGTCGCAGTCGGTCTGATGCTGTCGGACGCGGTACTCGGCGAAGAAGGCGCATACAGAGTTCATGGCGGCGGCTTTGCCGGAACCATCCAGGCATTTGTACCGAAGGAAAAGACAGAAGCTTATATCAAGGCAATGGAGAGCGCGTTCGGCGAAGGTGCATGCTATATCCTGCGGATCCGTTCCAAGGGCGGTACTCAGGTTATGTAAGGAAAACCGCTTATGATTAAAGACAATAAAATTCTGATCGGAAAAGCGGGAGACAAGGAAATATCCCTGATCCCCCGCATGATGAACCGGCATGGACTGATTGCAGGCGCAAGCGGCACCGGCAAGACCGTCACACTGAAAGTCATTGCCGAATCGTTAAGTGAACTTGGTGTGCCGACCTTTATCGCCGACGTCAAAGGCGATCTGACCGGCATGCTGGTGGAAGGAAACCAGGCCGGCATCCAGGAACGTCTGGATTCCATGGGAATCACGGATTTCACTGTACAGAAATATCCGGTTCAGTTCTTCGATCTGTACCGTCAGCACGGCCATCCGGTACGTGCCGTGATTCAGGATATGGATCCGCTGCTGCTGACACGTATTCTTGATCTGACCGATGCCCAGCAGGGTGTTCTCAATATCATCTTCCGTGCCGCAAAGGACATGAAACTTGACATCATCGATCTCAAGGACCTGCAGGCGATGACCGCCTATGTCGGCGAGCACGCTTCCGACATGACATTCAAATACGGAAATGTTTCCAAACAGAGTGTGGGCGGCATACAGAGAAAGCTTCTGGAACTGGAAAACCAGCAGGGCGATCTGATGTTCGGCATGCCGCAGCTTTCCATCTATGACTGGATGCAGAGAGATGGCGGACTCGGTGTTATGAACATGATGGAATGCGAAGAACTCTTCCAGCATCCGATGCTGTATTCGACATTCCTGCTCTGGCTGCTGGATACGCTGTATCAGGAACTGCCGGAAGTCGGCGATCTTGACAAGCCGAAGATGGTCTTCTTCTTTGATGAAGCCCATCTTCTCTTCTCCAACGCCAGCAAGGCACTGCAGGACAAGATCGTGCAGATTGTCAAGCTGATCCGTTCCAAAGGCGTCGGTGTCTTCTTTGTCACCCAGTCGCCCAATGACATCCCCAATGATGTCCTGGCACAGCTTTCCAACCGCATCCAGCATTCGCTGCGTGCCTATACACCGGCTGAAATCAAAGCCACAAAACAGGCTGCGGAAAGCTTCCGCGACAATCCGGATATCAATGAAGCCGAGCTGATCACGAATATGAAGACCGGCTGGGCACTGGTATCCGTACTGGATGAAGACGGCGCTCCATGCATCGTTCAGCATACCAAGATCCTGCCTCCCAAGAGCTCGATGGAAATCGCTCCGGAAAGCACAAGGGAAAATGCATGGAAGAGCGATCTGCTCTACGGCAAATATGAAAAGGACTTCGATCCTGACAGCGCCTATGAAGATCTTGAAAGCGTAAGACAGGCCGAAGCCGCAGCTCAAGAAGCGGAGAAGCAGCGCATTGCGGATGAAAAGCAGGCTGCCAAAGAAGCTGCCGCTGCTGAAAAGGCTGCCCAGAAGGAAGCCGAACGCGAAGCGCGCGAAAAGGAACGCTTAAAGAAGAAAATCATGTCGAAAGCGGAAAATGAAATCATGAATTTCGGTATCCGCTCGGCAAAGAAATTCCTCAAAAACTTACTGAGCAAATAAGAAAAACGGCAGAGCTGTCAGAAGCTCTGCCGCTGCTTTTTGCATTTTCAATGCATTACATGTTGATGAACTGATTGTCTTCGAAGAGATCTTCCAGTTCGACGAAATTATAGACAGCACCGATCAGGTTGGCATCCGCCTGGAAGCGGCATACCATGACTTCCGGCTTGGGAATGACCGGGAACCAGGCATTCTCAAATACTTCATCAACCGCTTCCTTTACCATTTCGATGAACATCGGTTCATTGGAAATGCCGCCGCCGATGAGGACACGCTCCGCGTCAAGGACGGCCTGCAGATTGTAGATATGATGGGCAAGCTTGAGGCAGAATTCCTTCATGCCGGCAATTGCTTCTTCGCTCTTGTCTTCCTTGATCATCTTAAATGCTTTGAGACCGTCAATTTCATCCAGTCCGGTCGCCTTCTTCATTTCCGCCTTGAGTCCCGGCACGCCATTGGTCATGGCAAACAGATCTTTTCTGTTTGTCCTGTCATCCACATGGCCTCTTAAGAAGGAGAATTCACCGGAGGAGAAATGGGTTCCGTCAACGAGATTTCCGTTGACGATGACAGCGCCGCCGATCCCGGTGCCGAGAATGATGCAGATACCGTTTGTGACATACTGCATGTTGCCGTAGCCGATTTCCGCAAGCGCGGCAGCCTTGGCGTCATTGCATATGGTGACCTTTGTGCCAAGCTCTTCGGAAAGCATATTGGCAATCGGCATTTTGTCTACCCAGCGGTAAGCGCCGCCGGTATGCGCAAAGCCTTTTTTGCGGTCAATGACACCGGGCATCGAGATGCAGATGCCTTCTGTGCCTTCACCGTATTTTTCATAAAGATTGCGGATGTCTGAGAAAACGGATTCTTTTGAATCGGTGCGGGCGTCGATCTTTCCGTGTTCGCTGAATTCAAGATTTTCGTTCAGAACACCGTATTTGATCGCAGTACCGCCCATGTCAATGGCTAAATACTTTTTCATAATGATCCCTTTCTAAGCTGTATGAGTTACTATAATCCTATCATAACCGCAGTTTGAATTCACGCATGTGCAGGATTGTTTCCTCATGGAAGTCTGCAAATATTCTGTGGTATGATAGAAACCTGCATGGAGGTGGGTATGACATTGAATATGAATGAAATCGCGGGCAGCTTATGCAACGAAGAACATTCCGCTCTCAGCAGTGCGAAGGTTTCTTCCGTGCGTTTTTTCCGTGCTGATAACCTCCTTGAAATCACATTGAACTGCGCAAAGGTGCTTCCGTTTGCAGATTACAGCGCATTCCGCAGCTTCCTGCAGGAAGGCACCGGATCCTCAGTCCGGCTGATTACCGTCTCTGAAGAGACGGAAGCTTCGGCAGTTGAAGTGCACCGCTATCTCGAAGATCTCTATGACCGCAGACCGGAAACGTCTCTGCTTGCCACAGGCGTCATGCTGGTGGACGGAGGCGGAAAGAGCGTCCGTTTCCTGTTTGCGGATGAAGACAGCTGCGAGCTGGCCAGTGTCTATGTCAGCGATGCGGAAGAGATGCTGCATCAGGCCGGCATGACAGACACGCACTGCCTCTGCGAAATCCAGAAGGTGGAAGCGCCGGAAATCAAAGATGTTCCCAGTTCCGTAGTGCCGATGGCAAAAAGTGAGGAACCTGCCGCAAAACCGCAGCAGAAAAAATCCTATTTCCGTACCAAAACGGATGATTATACAAAAATCGAACTTCATGATATTCATGATCCGATCGCCGATATCCAGTTTGAATGCGATATCTTCAAAGAGGAAGATACCGAAATCAAAAAGACCGGCAGGATCATCCAGCAGCTTTCCGTCTATGACGGAACCGATGCGATCATCATCAAACGGTTTGAAAACAACCGTACGACGAGGGAGGAACTCCATGAAATCGGTCCCGGCGACAGGGCACGCGTTTTCGGAAGAATCGAATACGATTCTTATTCCCGCGAACTTGTCTGCATTCCGGTCAGAATGGAAAAGCTGGAAAAGGAAAAGATCAAAGACACAGCGGAGAAGAAGCGCATTGAATGGCATATGCATACCAATATGTCGGAAATGGACGCGGTCTGCGATATCAAGGAAATTGTCAATTACGCTTTTGATCTCGGCCATGACGGTATTGTGATTACCGATCACGCCGATGTGCAGTCATTTGTCAAAGCGTTCAACGCCGCCCAGGCGTGCAAGAAAAAGGATCCTGAGAGGGCAAACTTCAGAGTCGGACTGGGCTGTGAGTTCAATATGTGCAATGATGAACTGCTCATTGTCCGCAATCCGAGCGATCTGCCGATCGATGACTGCGAATATATTTCCTTCGACCTTGAGACAACAGGTCTTTCCTGCTATTACGATCACATGATCGAATTCGGCGGGGTCAAAATCAAAAACCAGACGGTGATTGATACCAAGCAGCTGTTTATCAAGCCGCCGGTACCGATTCCTGCCTTTATCTCCGGAAAAACAAATATCACCAACGCAATGGTTGCCAATGCGCGCTCGTTTGAGGAAGCAGTGGATGAGATTGTCGATTGGATGGGAGACGGGGTACTGGTTGCCCATAACGCAACATTCGATATCAATTTCCTGAATGAGGAACTGCGCAGAATCGGCAGACAGCCTCTGACCAACACCGTCATCGATACCCTGGATATGTCAAGGGCCGTACTGAAGGAAAGAAGGGCGTTCCGTCTCGGCAATGTGGCAAGAAACTACCATGTATCCTATGATGAGGAAGTTGCCCACAGAGCTGACTATGATGCGGATGTACTCGGATCTGTCTTCCTGTGTCTGTTAAGAGATGCGAAAGATAAATTCGGATGCAGAACAATCCGCGATCTGCAGACAAAGATCCAGGATGAACATTCCTTCGTCAAGAGCAGGCGCATGCATGTATGCGCTGTTGCGAAAAACCATGACGGCATCCGCGATCTGTACAAGCTGGTGACCGAATCCAACACAAAGACACTTGCGGTCATGGGCAAGGCTTCCGGAAAGGAAGGAACCGACGTTGCCGCCGAAGCAAGAGTGCTTCGCTCCGCGCTTGCCAAAAAGCGGGAAAACCTGCTGCTTGGCAGTGCGTGCATGAATGGCGAAGTGTTTGAAATGGCATGCAACGGCGATGATGCGCGTCTTGAAAAAGCAATTTCGTTCTATGACTATATCGAAGTGCAGCCGCTGAGCAATTTTTCCGTTTTCCTGGCACTCGGCAATGTGCCGGATATCGCAAGGCTGAAGCAGGTCATCCGCAGGATCATCGACACAGCCCGCAGAATGGGCAAGCCGGTCATTGCGGACAGCGATGCCCATTACTGCAAAAAGAGCGAGAAGATCTTCCGCGATGTGTATATCATGTCGCAGGGAGTGGGCGGCGCAACCCATCCGCTGTATATCCGCGATGACGCACTGCGCTACCGGACAAAGAATCCCGATCAGCATATCCGGCTGACCGATGAAATGAAAAAGGAATTCGCATGGCTGGAGGATGACGATCTGATCGATGAGATCGTTGTCAGAAATCCGAACAAACTCTTTGAACAGATTGAAGAAGTGCGCCCTGTGCCCAGCGGTACCTATCCGCCGCATGTCGAAGGTTCGGATGACAAGCTGCGTGAAATCTGCCACGCAACCGCAAAGCGGATGTATGAATTTGAAGGGAAGGTTCCCGAAATCGTAACCAACCGGCTGGAAGAAGAACTGGACAACATCATCCGCAACGGCTTCGGCGTGCATTATTACATCGCCCATCTGCTTGTCAAGAAGTCCAATGAGGACGGCTATGTCGTCGGTTCAAGAGGTTCCGTCGGATCCTCCTTTACCGCTACCATGTCAGGCATTACCGAAGTCAATGCGCTGCGTCCCCATTATCTTTGTCCCAAGTGCCATTACAGCGAATGGATGGAGGATCCGGAAATCAAGAGCGGATTCGATCTGCCCGATAAACCGTGTCCGCACTGCGGCGCGACGATGCGCGGCAACGGACAGAATATTCCGTTCCAGACATTCCTCGGATTCAACGCGGACAAAACACCTGATATCGATCTGAACTTCTCCAATGAATACCAGTGGCGCGCCCACCGCTTCATCAAGGAAGTATTCGGCGAAGACCATGCGTTCCGTGCCGGAACGATCGGCACCGTCGCTGAAAAAACAGCGTACGGCTATGTCACCGGCTATTGCGAGAAGATGAATATCACCGATATGAGACGGGTTATGAAGGACTATCTCGCCGCCGGCTGCCAGAACGTCAAGCGTACAACCGGCCAGCATCCCGGCGGCATCATCATCATTCCCGATGAATACATCGCCGAAGATTTCACTCCGGTGCAGTATCCGGCAAACGATCCGACCAGCGACTGGAAGACAACCCATTACGACTTCCATGACATTCATGACAACGTTCTGAAATTCGATATTCTCGGCCATGTCGATCCGACCGCGATGCGCATGCTGCAGAATATCGCGGACAGAAAACCGATGGATATTCCGATGAACGATCCGGAAACGCTCTCGCTTTTCTACAGCGATGAAGCGCTAAAGGCCGATCCGAGAATCTACAAGAAGGAAACCGGCGCACTCGGTCTTCCGGAATTCGGCACCCGTACAACCAGAGGTGTTCTTGAAGAAACAAGACCTCACAGCTTCTCTGATCTTGTCATTATCTCAGGTCTTTCCCACGGTACTGACGTATGGGCAGGAAACGCACAGGATCTTGTCAGGGCCGGCCACCCGATCGGCGAAGTCATCGGATGCCGTGACGATATCATGACCTATCTTCTTGATAAAAAGCTCGAACCGATCGATGCCTTCAAAATCATGGAGGACGTCCGTAAGGGAAGAGGCCTGCGCGAGGATCAGGAAGAAAAGATGAAGTCCCACAATGTGCCGGACTGGTATATCGAGTCATGCAAGAAGATCAAATATATGTTCCCGAAAGCCCATGCGGTTGCCTACGTTATGATGGCAATGCGCATTGCCTGGTACAAGGTTCATGAGCCGATCAATTTCTACATCCAGTTCCTTTCCTTACGCTGCGACGCGTATGAAATCGAAACGATGTCCAAGGGCATCGAAGCCGTACGCCTGCGCATGCAGGACATCCAGTCCAGACTTGCCGACCGTAATGCGGCCGTGCCGGTTTCCAACAAGGAAAAGTCACTGTTTGATACCCTTGAAGCATGCGAGGAACTCTATGCAAGAGGATTCAGAATCGGCAATGTCGATCTTTACAAATCGCTCGCGTCAAGATTCTCCGCGGATCCCGATGATCCCAAATGCATCATCCCGCCGTTTACGGTTATTGACGGTCTTGGCCTCAACGTTGCCAAAACTGTTGAAACCGCACGGAGCCAGGCGGCATTCATCTCCAAGGAGGATATCATCAAGCGCACCCAGCTTTCCGCGACCCTGGTGAAAAAACTGGATACTTTAGGGTGTCTGGAAGGTCTGCAGGAAACAAATCAGATGTCTCTTTCACTGTTCTGATTGACATCATACGGAATTAAGGGATATAACATTAACTGAAATGTGATGAAGGGGATACGGTCCTTCCATGTACCAATCAAGAGAGTCAGCCGGATGGTGAAAGGCGGATGCGGTCAGGATGGATTACTGCCCCGGAGCAGCACCCGAAAGGGGAGGCCGTATTCCGCGTTAAGGAAATAACGAGAGTCCGTATCTTTACGGGAAGTAAGGTGGTACCGCGCAGTTCAGC
>CAMVGT010000011.1 GCA_947167125.1 uncultured Erysipelotrichaceae bacterium | reverse complement strand
GAATCTTCAACATCAACGAACCGATTATCTTCGGTATCCCGATGGTTATGAACCCTCTGCTCGGTATCCCGTTCTTCCTTGCTCCGGTAGTATCCGTTACAATCGGCTACCTCCTGACAGTTATCGGTATCTGCCCGAGATTCGTCGTTGACGCTCCTTGGACAACACCTACAGGTATCCTCGGCTTCCTCGCAGCTTCCGGTAAGCTGATGGGTGGCGTATCTCAGCTCATTGCATTTGCTTCTTCCATCCTCGTTTACACACCGTTTGTTATCATCTCCAACAGACAGTCTGAAGAAGCTGCTTAATTAAAGCTGAATCATAATTCATGAGTAAGGCGTCAAAACGCCAGAAACTTACTCAGGAAGAATTAAAAGAGGAGAATAAAAAGCTCCGGCGAGAAATCGCACAAGGTTACATTAATAAAGAGGACTCAGAACGTATCGTCAATTCTCTGTCAACACAGAACTTGATCGCATACGCGATAGTCCTCTTTCTTCCTCCGGTAGGTATCTGGTATATCTGGACGAGAAGAGAAAAACTCCATCTGAACAGAACATCGGTATATCTCTGGACGTTCGTCGGATGCGTGATTCTCTACCAGTATATAATTCACTTTATATTAGGGAGATAAGACAGAAGCTGTTTCTGATAACAGCTTCTTTTTTTGTGCCGATTGAAATAAAATGAACTTATGAAAATCATTGACCGTATAAAAAACAGGGAAGCCCTGACGCCGACAGAAAGCCAGATCGCGGAATATATCCGTGCCCACACCGAAGATGTCATCGGCATGACGCTGGATGAGTTCGCAGAGAGGATTTATGTCTCAAAATCCACGATTATCCGTTTCTGCAAGAAATTCGGATTTCACGGACACAAGGAACTCTGCGTGGAACTCGCAAAGGAACTGAATGCCTTTTCCTCGGATAAGATTGATATTGACGCCTCCAGGCCGTTTGCCAAAGAAGACTCTCCGGAAGATACCGCAAGAAAAATGATTTCAATCCAATATAAGGCAATCAATGATATTTATTCCGGTTTATCCGCTGAAGCGCTTCTGCAGACGGCAAAGGAAATGCAGAGCACACGGTCGGTAACGATCTATGCGCTGGAGGAACATTATATAGCGGCCTATGATTTCGCGGTCAAGCTGCGCGGAATCGGCTATCAGGTGAACACATGCACGATGCCGGGTCAGTATGTGCGCATCGCTGCCGCCCAGCCGGAAAACAGCACCGCGCTGTTTATTGCCTACAGCAGCAGGGAAACATCGCTTGTCAGCAGCGCACGGATTCTGAACGGCCGGAATATACCGGTATGCCTGATCTGCGGACCTATGACCGGAACATTGAAAAAACTGGCTGACATTATATCCGAAGGCGGCTTCTATGAACCGCAGCCAAGGACAAATATGTTCGGCACAAGAACGGCAGTATTTCTGATGCTGGATATCCTGTATGCGATCCTGTTCAATCTGGATTATGAACGCAATCAGGGAATTATCAAAACTGTATCGGAGATCCAGCAGGCTGACCGTTAGGCGCCGCAAAGATGACACAGATACTGAAAATGTTGGTTTTCAGTGGTGAATCATGTAGAATATCCGCAGATGAAAAAAGCAGTTTTATTTGACATGGACGGCATTCTCTATGACAGTGAATGCTGGTATTTAGAGGGAACGATCGATCAGCTGAGACAGTATGGATATACCGGCCCGGATGAAGCGGTTTTTGCGACGATCGGTCTTGGGATGGAAGAAAACTATTCACTTCTTGAAAAGCTCCTGGATTACAAAGTACCAAGGGAGACGATCATCAAAGGGAATGAGGAATATTTCAATGTTCTGCATCCTCTGGATTATAAAGCGATTATGTTTCCGGGTATTCCTGAAGAACTCAGGAAACTAAGGGCAATGGGCATCAAAACAGCTGTCTGCTCAGCTTCACCGATGTCAATTATTAAAAACAGCCTGGAAGCGATGGGAATCAGTGAGCTGTTCGATTATATTGAAAGCGGGGAAAACTGTGCCAGACCCAAACCGGCAGGAGATATTTACGAAACTGCCGCAGAATCGCTGCACGTGGACAAGGCGGAATGCCTTGTCTATGAAGACAGCAGACTTGGAATAGAAGCAGGAAAAAATGCCGGGATCTTTACAGTCGCGCGTGAAGACAACCGGTTTCGTCAGGATCAGAGCCATGCGGATCTGATTGTGAAAGATATCCAGGAACTTACAGAATGGATCAGAAGGGAGAATACCTATGCATGAGGTAATGAAAATAGAAGGCGGACATCTTCTGGAAGGTGAAGTGAAGATTTCCGGCGCAAAGAACGCAACAGTCGCCCTGATACCTGCGGCAGTACTCGCCAATGGTCCTGTTACGATTGTCGGAATTCCGCAGATCGCAGATGTCAAGGCGCTCGCGGATATTCTGAGAATTCTCAAAGTTGAAGTGATTGAAGTGGCCAATGATCATATCATCATCGATCCTTCCCATATGGAAAATGTGGATCTTGATGATGATATCGTCACAAAACTGAGAGCTTCCTATTATTTCATGGGTGCGCTTCTCGGCAAGTACGGATATGTCCGTATGAAGATGCCGGGAGGATGCTACTTAGGCCCAAGACCGATCGATCTGCATCTCAAAGGTTTTGAAGCTCTCGGCGCAAAAGTCACATATGAAAAGGCATGCTATACCATTCAGGCAAAGAAGCTGAAAGGCGCGAAAATCTTCCTTGATATTGCCAGTGTCGGTGCGACGATCAACATCATGATGGCTTCCGTTTATGCGGAAGGCAGAACGACGATTGAAAATGCCGCAAAGGAACCGGAGATCATCGACGTTGCGACTCTTCTGAACAAGATGGGCGCAAGAATCCGCGGTGCCGGAACCAATGTCATCACCATCGACGGCGTCAAGAGTCTGTCAGGCTGTTTCCATGAAATCATTCCGGACAGAATTGAAGCAGGCACATTCATTATCATCGCTGCCGCGATGGCTAAGCGCATGGTCATCAACAACATCATTCCCCAGCATCTTGACGCGCTTCTTTCCAAGCTCAAGGAAATGGGCGTAAACATGGAAGTCGGTGTGGATAAGGTTGTGATTGAACGCAGTGAAAACCTGAAGAGTGTGGATATCACCACCAGACCGTATCCGGGTTTTGCGACAGACCTGCAGCAGCCTTTGACCGCATTGCTGACACAGGCGGAAGGCGAAGGAAAAATCACCGAAACGATTTATATTGAACGCTTCAAGCACTGTATTGAACTTGCCAAGATGGGCGCGGATATTGAACTGATGCAGGCAGCTGCCATCATCAAGGGACCGACACCTCTTTACGGCACAAAAGTCAGCGCGACAGACCTGAGATGCGGTGCGGCAATGATCGTGGCAGGACTTCTCGCAGAGGGTGTCACATCCATTGACAATGTGTATCATATCGACCGCGGATATTCGGAAATCGATAAGAAACTGAGTGCCCTCGGAGCGAAGATCTGGCGCGAAAATGTTGATTAGGATTTTTCTTGTCACTGAAAAAACCGTGTGATAAGATTAATAAGCACTTTCTTTAAGCACGCATAGAGGCTTAAGGCAGAAGGGAGACGAACTATGAAACAGAATACTCACCCCAAGTATTATCAGTGCAAAGTTGTCTGCACAAGCTGCGGAAGCGAATTTGTAACAGGATCCACACTGAAGGAAATCAAGGTTGATACCTGCTCAAACTGCCATCCGTTCTACACAGGCCGTCAGAGATTTGCACAGGCACAGGGTCGTGTCGAAAAGTTCAATAAGAAATACGGACTTAAATAAGAAGCTGCTGATCATTCAGCAGTTTTTCTTTTTTTCGGTAATTTTCTAAAAAAGAGGGCGATTGTATCGGTTCTGTGACTGATCAAATGATAACTTGATTGTACGAACACGATGCGAATGCGGTATGAAGAGCTTTTTGTATGTACCGCGCTGAATCAAGCCCTCCCCAGGGAGGATAGAAGCCCGCCGTAATAAGCGCCTTCTGTCCTTTTTTTGTTTAAGCTCAGAAACTTTCCCCTTTTTGATCAATGTAGTAGAATTAAACTATACGTATAGACAGGAAAGGATCATAATGAATAACACACAGAATAATCTGAAAACTCTGGGTGCTGTCTGTAACGAATTTCTGGAGAAATCCAAAAAAGGTGAACAAATTACCCAGAAGGAACTGCTGGAAGAAGCAGAAAAGAATCATTTGACAGATGAAGAAGAAGATCAGCTCTTTGAATGGATACAGCAGCAGGGCATTTTTATCAGTGCCGACGCGGACCTGCTGGATGAAGAAAGCAAGGAAGCTGCGGAAGAACGTGACGAAGTGAGTGATGAACCGGATGAGGATATGGAGGATCAGACAGATTCCCCTGATCCTTATATTGAAACATCACGGAAAAAGAGTCAGAATGATTCGGTAAAAGTTTATCTCAGAGAGATCGGCGAGATACCCCTGCTGACAGCTCAGCAGGAATACGATATTGCAAAGCGTGTTTCAGAAGGCGATAAGGAAGCGAAGGAAATTCTCATTTCCTCCAATCTGCGTCTGGTTGTATCAATGGCGAAGGAATATCTGAACAGAGGTCTTTCCTTTCAGGATTTGATTCAGGAAGGAAATATCGGATTGATGCGCGCGGTTGAAAAGTTTGACTACACAAAAGGATTCCGCTTCAGTACCTATGCGACATGGTGGATCCGGCAGTCAATGGTCAGAGCGATCGCGGACCAGAGCAGAGATATCCGTCTGCCTGTTCACATGACCGAACAGATTATGCGTGTCAACCGTGTGCAGAGAAAGCTGATGCAGGAACTCGGAAGAGAACCGACGGTGGCGGAGATTGCCGCCCAGCTGGAAGGAATGACGCCGCAGAGAGTGATGGAAATCCAGAAGATCGGCATGGATCCGGTATCGCTGGAGTCGCCTGCCGGCGATGAGGAAAACAGCACGCTCAGCGATTTCATTCAGGACACATCCGCTGTGGATCCGGTCGCATATGCGAACAGTTCCATTCTCCGCGACCAGGTTGACAAGCTTCTGAAAGAACTTCCGGAAAGGGAAGAAAAAATCGTGAGGATGCGCTTTGGACTGGATGGAACAGGAAAGCCGAAGACACTTGAAGAAGTCGGAAACGAGTGCCACGTCACAAGAGAAAGAATCCGCCAGATCGAGTCAAAGGCTCTGCGCCGCCTGCATCGCAGTATGCAGATCAAGCAGGAATTCAGAGATCTCAGAGAATAGGAAGGAGACCTTATGGACGCAGTCAGAACCAAACTGACGGAAATTGAAAACAGATACAACGAAATCAGCAGTGAAATGCTCAAGGAGGAGAACTACTCCAATCCATCAAAGCTGACAAGACTTTCAAAGGAACAGGCTTCACTGAAGCAGGCCGTGGACGCATGGCAGCATCTGAAAAGCCTGGATGAGAGAATCGGACAGGCAGATGAAATGCTTCATGAAAATGATGAAGAGCTGCGTGAAATGGCAAAGATGGAAAAAGAGGAATGCGAACCTGAGCGTGAAAAGCTGCTCGAACATATTCAGCATCTTCTGATCACGCGGGATCCCGATGATGACCATGACGCGATCATGGAAATCAGAGGCGGAGCAGGCGGAGACGAAGGAAATATCTTTGCCGGCGATCTGTACCGCATGTATACAAAATATGCGGAATCCAAAGGATGGAAAGTACAGGTCATGGAAGCGAATGTTTCCGAAGCCGGCGGCTTTTCGCAAATCATTTTCTCCATCAAGGGAAATGATGTTTACCGGGAACTGAAATACGAATCCGGCGTGCACCGTGTGCAGCGTGTTCCCAAAACAGAGGCACAAGGCAGAATTCATACCAGCACGGCAACGGTGCTGTGTCAGCCGGAAGCGGAGGAAGCGGATATTGAAATCGATCCGAAGGATCTGACCATTGAAACACACCGTGCTTCAGGCGCCGGCGGTCAGCATATCAACAAGACCGACAGCGCGGTCAGAATCGTGCATATTCCCACCGGCATAACTGTTAACTGCCAGGAAGGAAGAAGCCAGATTGAAAACCGTGAAACAGCGATGCGTCTGATCCGTGCCCGTGTCTATGAAGAAATCAGCAGACAGAGGGAAGAGGAAGAAGGCAAAATCCGCCGTGCGAAAATCGGAACGGGCGACCGTTCGGAAAAGATCCGCACCTACAACTATCCGCAGAACCGTGTGACCGATCACAGAATCGGGCTGACCATCACCCAGCTTGACCGCATTATGGAAGGCAAGCTGGACGCGGTGATTGAAGGACTTCTTGCGGAAGAAGAAAAGAGAAAGCTGGAGGAAAGCGCACAGTGACAAGATTTTCGGAAAGCGTCAGAAAATATGAGGCGCTGTGTGAGCAGAATGATGTTCCTGCAGAAACCGTCATGGCATACCTTGTGGAGCTTACACAGAGAGAGCGCTACAACCTCTATATGAATTTTGAAGAGGAAATGCCGGCGGAACTGGAAGCTGAATTTGATAAAGGCATGGAACGGATTCTGAAGCAGGAGCCGATGGCGCATGTGCTCGGCTACAGCTGGTTCTACGGATATAAGATGATTGTCAACGGCGATGTGCTGATTCCCCGTCCGGAAACAGAAGAGCTCTGCGCACAGATTCTTGCGAGAATCGATGAATTCTTCCCGGATTATGAAAAGGTTGAATGTGCGGATGTCGGCACCGGTTCCGGCGCGATTGCGATTGCGGTTGCCCTGGAGGAGCCGAAGGTGGTCATGCATGCGACAGACATCAGTGAGGAAGCACTTGTCACCGCCAGACAGAATGCGGAAATCAACGGCGCTGAAATTGATTTCACAGCAGGAGACATGCTGGAGCCGCTGATTGCCCAGGGCAGAAAACTGGATGTCCTGATTTCCAATCCGCCTTATATTCCTGCCGATGAACAGATGGAAAAATCGGTTGTGGACTTTGAACCGCATGTGGCATTGTTCGGCGGCAGCGACGGTCTGTATTTCTACCGGAAGATTTTTGAAAGATGCCGGGAACTTCTCAAAGAAAAAGCATTTATGGCTTTTGAAATGGGATGGGATCAGCGTGAAAGAATGAGCAGACTGGTGGAAGAGCTGCTTCCGGAAGCGAAGTATGAAATTGTCCGTGATATGAACGGCAAGGACCGCATGCTGTTTGTATATTTCAATCTTGAGAGAAAGGATTCCTGAAAAAGGGTCCTTTTTATATTAATGATTTGCCGGATCATAAATACTTGAAGCATAAAAAGCGGATGCAGTATGATGATTTCGGAGTTTTCTATGGCAAAGAAGAAAAAGAAACTGACAAAAACTGCCAGAATCCTTCTGGATGCGGTGATGGTGATCTCTCTCGGTACTGCCGCATTCAGCGGCTATCAGCTGTGGAAGGGAACGGAAAAATACCGCGTTGCCGGAAAATCCTATGACGATCTGCGTGATACCGTTATGATCTACAGCCCTGAAACGAAAGATGAAGAGTCCAAAAGGACAATCGACTGGAATGCATTGGCAGCTGTGGATTCCAATATTGCCGCATGGATTGAACTGGAAGGATCGACAATTGACTATCCGGTTGTCCATGGGACGGATAACAGCTGGTATCTCAAGCATCTGATGGACGGCACATACAATGATGCCGGCACGGTATTTATCGATGCCGAAAACCATGCGGATTTCAGCGACAGGGTCACGGTTATGTATGCCCATCACATGCTCGATGATCCTCTGATGTTTGCAGAGGTGGAAAATTACAAAGATCAGAGTTATTATGATTCTCATAAAAAATTCCTCATCCATACGCCGGAAGCGGAATATGAAATGTATCCGGTGGCCGGATATGTGACATCCGGAACAGCCGGTTATATCCAGCTTTCCTTCGCGTCGGATGAAGAATATACGGAATATGTAAACAGCTTTATTGCCCGGTCGACCTTTGTCTCGGAAGAAACAATCGGTCCTGCTGATCAGGCGCTGATGCTGTCAACATGTTCCTACGACATCGCCGACGGACGCTATGTCCTGATCGGCAGACTGGAAAAGGTTTCAGACAACTGAGCATCACGTATACAGAAAAGGGGGAAATCAATATGTATACAATCAAAGACCTGTATGATCTGGATCATACACTCGCAAAGGATTATCTCAGCCAATTTACATATCCGTGGGAAGCACTGAAGGGAATCAAGGACATGATTCTCGAACTCGGAAAGACACTGGACCCGAATGAATATGATGAGGTCAGTGAGAATGTCTGGGTACACAAGACAGCGAAGGTTTTCCCTTCCGCTTATCTTGGAGCACCCTGCATCATCGGTCCTGAGACAGAAGTCAGACACTGCGCATTCATCCGTTCATCCGCTCTTGTCGGTGCCAACTGTGTTGTCGGCAACAGCTGCGAACTGAAGAATGTCATTCTCTTCGATCATGTGCAGACACCGCATTACAACTATGTCGGCGATTCCATCCTGGGCTATTATTCCCACATGGGCGCCGGTTCCATCACATCCAATGTCAAGAGCGACAAGGCACTCGTTGTTGTCCACAGCGCAGATGAAAACATTGAAACCGGAATGAAGAAGTTCGGCGCGATGATCGGCGATTATGTCGAAGTCGGCTGCAACTCTGTTCTCAACCCGGGAACAGTCATCGGCAGAAACAGCCGTGTCTATCCGACATCCTGCGTCAGAGGCGTTGTACCGGAACGCAGTATCTTCAAAAACAGCGGCGAAATCGTAATGCAGAAATAAGAAATGACGGCGGCTGATATAAGGCCGCCGTTAAAGGAGTTAAGGTATGTATTTTAAAAAGACAGCAGCGTTATTACTGGCTGCCGCAATGCTTGTCGGCTGCGGCGCAAAAGAAACACCGGAGCCGACAGTCACTGATGAACCGGAAGAAAGCGCAGAACCGGTTCCTGCTGAAAAGACAGCTGCAGACAAGGCGGCAGAGCTTCTTGCGTCCATGAGTACGGAAGATAAGGCCGGACAGCTTGTGTGCATGGCGGTCAGAACATGGAACGGAGAAAATCTGTATACCATGAATCAGGAGGTTCATGATCTTTTCGCAAAGTATCATTTCGGCGGCATCTGCCTGTTTGCGGAAAATATTTCGGCTGAAAATGAATTGACAGTGCAGCTGACACAGGATTTCCAGGCGGCGGCGCAGGAAAACGGCGGTATTCCGCTTCTGATCAGCGTTGACCAAGAGGGCGGACTGATTACGCGTCTGACCGGCGGCACAAGAACGCCGGGCAATATGGCAATCGCCGCAACCGGAAAACCGGAAAACGCGTTCAAGGCTGCGGATATCATGGGTTCGGAGCTGAATGCCCTTGGATTCAATACCGATTTTGCGCCGGATACAGACGTCAATTACAATCCTGCCAACCCGGTTATCGGCGTGCGCTCTTTCAGCGATGATCCGCAAACCGTTGCGGAATATGTAAAAGAATACGCTGCCGGTCTTGCCAACAACAATATCATCCCGACACTTAAGCATTTCCCGGGACATGGCGATACTGCAACAGACAGCCATACAGGTCTGCCGCTGATTGAAAAAAACAGCGAAGAAATCATGAAGACGGATCTGCTTCCGTTTAAAAAGCTGGCAGAGGACGGCTATGACGGAATGATCATGAGCGCGCATATCCAGTTCCCCAATATTGAACTTGAAACGTATACCAGCACGCTTGACGGCTCTGAAATCACACTGCCGTCAACCTTAAGCAGAACATTCCTGACCGATATTCTCAGGGGCGAACTGGGCTTTGAAGGGCCGGTGATCACAGACGCCATGAATATGGACGCGATTGCTCTTCATTTCAATCCGCAGGACGCCGCTGCCCTTGCATTAAATGCAGGCGCGGATATGCTGCTGATGCCGGTTGCGGCAGACGGAACAGAATCCATTGCCAATGTCGATGCCTATATGTCAGCTCTGGTTGCGATGATCAATGACGGAACCATCCCGCTGACACGTGTCGATGAAGCAGTCAGAAGAATTCTGACGCTGAAATACGAAAACGGCATTATGGACCGCGAATACAGCGAGGCGCAGACAGAAAAGATGATTGCCGCTGTCGGTTCAGTCGGAAGCGAAGAACATCATGAAGCTGAAATCGCACTTGCGGATGAGGCCGTGACCGTTGTTGAAAACAACGGCATCCTGCCGGTGGCTGCAGAAGAAAACATGACGATTCTGATGGTCGGCATGAGTGCTTCGCAGGCAAATGCGCTCGGCTATGCGTTCAACTGTCTGCAGGAGTCAGGACAGATTCCTGCATCTGCGGAAGGCTATGTCGTTGACGGAAACTATTCCGATAACTATGGCGAAGCATATGCGCTTCTCGACAGCGCCGATCTGCTGATTGTGACGGATTCGATGTACAGCAGCGAACTGATCGATTTCAATGCAAACGCAATTATTCCTTCATTGCTGCAAATGATTGATACCGCCCATAACAACGGCACTCCAGTCATTGCCATCAGCTGCGCGCTGCCGTATGATCTGCCGCTGCTGACAAGCGCGGATGCGCTAATGGCGGTTTACAACCAGACCGGCGTTGTGGCATGTGATGAAAACTTCATGCCGACGGCTGCCTACGGTCCGAATATCATCGGAGCGATGGATGTAATTTTCGGAAAAGTGAAACCGTCCGGAAAGCTCCCGGTCAATATCCCCGTGATTGAAAACGGAACCTTTACAGATGGAATTGCTTATGAAAGAGGCACAGGTCTGACATGGTAAAAAGAATCAGAAGATTTGAAGAAAACGAAACCGAAGAGCTTGCTGAAATTCTCCGTAATAACGGCGTGATTTCCGTGGCGACCGATACGGTCTATGGCGTATGCGCAAGAATGGATACACAGGAGGCACAGGAAAAGCTGCGGGAAATCAAGCACCGTCCGAAGGATAAAGCATTTCCGGTCATGTGCTGCGATATCGGACAGATCAAAGAAATTGCTTATATCAGTGAAAGCGGACAGAAGGTAATCAAAGCCTTCATGCCCGGTCCTGTCACGGTCATTCTGAAAAAAAGAGAAGAAATTCCTGCCTTTGTGAACGGAGGAATGGATACTCTGGCTGTGCGTATGGCAACTTCAGAAGCACTTGAAAAACTGATCCGGACAGTCGGCGTACCGCTGTTAATGACCAGCGCGAATCAGTCAGGACAGAAAACATGCGGAACAATTGATGAAATTGAGCTTGCATGTCCGGACTTAGATGGTATTATGAATGGCAAGCCGATGTTCGGCAAAGCAAGCACGATTATCGACTGCACATGCGAACCTGTCCGGATCCTGAGAGAAGGCCCGGTAACGATGGAACAGATTGAGCAGGCGATTGCGGCTGACTGAAAGGAAGAGGGCAAAATGAAAGATAAGGCACTTGAATCGATGATCCAGGCGGAATATCTCCGGCAGAAGAACAACATTGAACTGATCGCTTCTGAGAATTTCTGCTCAAAAGATGTAAGAGAGGCAGCAGGCTCCATTCTGACCAACAAATATGCGGAAGGCTATCCCGGCCACAGATATTACGGCGGCTGTGTGAATGTTGACGCGATTGAAGATCTCGCAAGAGACCGCGCGAAAGAACTGTTCGGCGCTGACCATGCGAATGTTCAGCCGCATTCCGGAAGCCAGGCAAATATGGGTGTTTATATGAGCGTTCTGAAGCCGGGTGACAGAGTACTCGGTATGGACCTTGCGGCAGGAGGACATCTGACTCACGGTGCTAAAGTTTCCTTCTCCGGAAAACTGTATGACTTCTATTCCTACGGCGTTGACCGTGAAACAGAATGTCTGAACTATGATGAAATCAGAAAAGCTGCGATGGAACTGCAGCCCAGACTGATCGTCTGCGGCGCAAGCGCATACGCAAGAGAAATCGATTTCGCGCAGTTCCGCAAGATCGCGGATGACTGCGGCGCAATGCTGATGGTTGATATGGCGCATATCGCAGGTCTTGTGGCAGCCGGCTATCATATGAATCCGGTACCTTATGCAGACTTTGTGACCACAACAACACATAAGACACTCAGAGGCCCCCGCGGCGGTATGATTCTCTGCAGGGAACAGTACGCAAAGGCTGTGGACAAGGCAATCTTCCCAGGTATCCAGGGCGGTCCTCTGTGTCATATTACAGCTGCCAAGGCAGTATGCTTCTATGAAGCGATGCAGCCGGAATACAAGCAGTATATCAAGCAGCTGATGGACAACTGCCAGGTTCTTGCAAAGACTCTGCAGGCTGAAGGCTTCCGTCTTGTTTCAGGCGGCACAGACAACCATCTGATTCTGGTTGATACCATGTCCATGGGCATCACCGGAAGAGACGCTGAAGTTGCGCTGGATGATGTCAACATCACCGCAAACAAGAATGCGATTCCGTTCGACACACAGAAGCCCAACACAACCAGCGGCATCCGTCTTGGAACAGCTGCCATGACCACAAAGGGGTTCAAAGAAGCTGAATTCGAACAGGTCGGCAAGTGGATCGCGGAAGTCCTCAAGAACAAGGATGACGAGGATCTCAAGGCACGTGTCCGCAATGAAGTCATCGCTCTGACAGACCGTTTCCCTTTTGAATAAGATTTCTATAGAGACATGTGTATATAAATCGCATGTCTCTTTTTTCATGGGAATGTGTTCTGTTATAATCAATGCAGAAATGAGGAAAAACTATGAGTAAAATTGTATTTGTTGATGTGGACGGAACTTTAATCAATTATGAAACAAAGTGCCCGGACAGTGCGAAAAAGGCAGTGGAACTTGCCAGAGCGAACGGACATAAGGTATATATCTGCACCGGCTGCTCCAAAGCGGAAATCGAACAGAGAGACCTGCCGGAGCTTGACGGCATGATCGGCGGAAACGGCGCTTACGTGGAAGATGACGGAAAAGTCGTCATGCACCAGGGTCTTTCCAAAGAAGATGTGAAGCACATTGTCGACTGGTGCAACGAGCGCCATCTCGGTTTCTATCTGGAAGCCAATTCCGGAATGTACTGCAATGACTACATGCTGGAGCAGGGACCTGCGACAATGATCAAGTACGCAACCGGAAAGGGTGCTGACCTTGCAAAAGCGGAAGCTTCTGCCAGCGGTTTCGTCAATTCCTTCATTCATCTGCAGGGCGAAGATCTGTACCGTGAGGATGTCAATAAAATCAGCTTCATTCTGAGTTCCTATCAGGATCATCTGGATTCCAAAACAGAATTCCCGAACCTGATCGCCAACACATGGGGCGGCAAGGGAGAACTGGCGCTGTTCGGCGATCTGGGTCCTGCCGGAATCACAAAGAAACACGCGATTGAAGTTCTTCTTGAACATCTCGGCGCAGAACAGAAGGACACAATTTCCTTCGGTGACGCGAAGATCGACCTGTCTATGTTTGAACTCTGCGCATTCAATGTCGCAATGGGCAACGGCGGTCCGGAAATCAAGGAAGCAGCTGACTATGTAACGACCGATGTCGATGATGACGGTCTCTACAACGCATTTGCTTATCTGAAACTGATCTGATCAAAATGAAAAGGAGCGGCTGCTCCTTTTCATTTTCTGCACAGTGAGAGAATCAGGCGGTAGAGATCATCGCTGTCGCCAAGACTGATGATTTCCTCCCGCATTGCCAGCGCGGCTTCTCTGAATCTCTGATCCACCACAAGCCGGCGGTAGTTTTCATATAATGCGGCCACGGAAAGATGAGCTTCATCCTCCATGATTCCGAAACCGTATCTTCTTGCGGCCAAAGCGTTGGCGGTTCTTCCGTAGCGGTGATCGGTCACGATCAGCTGCGGTATGGCATTGGAGGCACAGATGTCGCAGATATAATCATTGCCGTCATGAATGCAGACGCCGGACTGACGGAGAATATCCTCCTTCAGATCGGTGATGAAATGAATGTTCTGAACCTTTTCCGCAGGCAGTCCGCTGACGGAGCAGTATACCGGATAGCGTGCCCCGGAGAATGCTTCAAGAATCATTTTACGGACTGCGGCAGGCTTCTTGTTCAGTTCATGGAAACAGATATAGACGCCATCGCTCTTTTCGGGAAGAGACTGCTGATGGGTGACGGTTCCGAAACGTTTGACATTGACCTCGGGAGGCAGGGGCTGCAGTTCAAGCGGTCCGAAAATCAGACGGGAAGTACAGCTGTCATATAATGTATGGATTCTGAAAACCTGTTCGAGATCATATTCGGAAAGAACCTGATTGATTCCCTGCATGATTTTGATGCTCAATGAAGCGTTTCTGTACATGGCGGTATTGATGATGGGCAGACAGGGAATTTTACGGACTCTTGATGCAATCACCGCGGCCGGTCTGTCAATGCATATGACAGCGTCCGGTTCAAATTCATCAATCGCATCGAGGATAAATTCTGTATCCTCGTGCAGGTAATCCTTTGCCAGGGCGCCGAAGCTGTACAGCCATTCTTCATAAGAATAATAATCATTGCGGAAAAAACGGGGACGCTTCGGTTCAGCCGCTTCATAAAGAGCGGCGGAAGGAACACTGGAGCGCAGGGGCGTGCTGACCGCGACTGCGTGCTGGCGCTCAGAAAAAAAGCTGCTGAGGCGGTTGCTTATATAATATGCCGCATCGTTTTTTGTGCTGCGGATGAATGGCGCGATCAGAATCTTCATGTGTAAATTATACACCACCTTGCAACTGTACCATTGTTTGGAATATCATTTAAGGAAGAAACATGGAGGAAAAAACAATGTTGGATATATTGAACCACCCGCTGATCACGCATAAGCTGACAATCATGCGGAATAAAGAAACAGGCACAAAGGATTTCCGTGAGAACCTGGACGAAATCGCTGAACTGATGGCATATGAAGTATGCCGCGACCTGCCTGTCAGGCCGGTTGAGATCGAAACACCGATGGGACCGTGCACCGGCCGCGAACTTTCCAAGGAAGTTGTCATCGTTCCGATTCTGCGTGCCGGTATCGGTCTGCTGGACGGAATCAGAAGACTTGTTCCGACAGCGAAAGTCGGATTCATCGGCATGTACAGAGATGAAGAAACTCTGCAGCCGCATGAATATTTCGCTAAATTCCCGAAGAATCTGGAAGATGCTGTTGTCATGGTCGTTGACCCGATGCTGGCAACCGGCGGATCCGCAGTTGACGCGATCACACAGATCAAGAAGCGCGGCGCTGTAAACATCAAGCTTGTCTGCCTGGTCGGCGCACCGGAAGGCGTGCAGGCTGTGCAGAAGGCACATCCGGATGTGGACATCTATCTGGCTGCTCTGGATGAAAAGCTGAATGATATCGGCTACATCGTTCCGGGTCTCGGCGATGCGGGCGACAGAATCTTCGGAACCAAATAATGGAATTGTATCGATTCCTGATCCGGTGTGCTGTCTATCTTGTCTGCCTGGTAGCCGCATGGTACGGAATGTCCGCGGTCAATTATGAAAAGATACTCCGCAAGGGACATGTCCGGCAGGCACAGATTCTGTATTTCATGATCGTGATCGGCCTTGCGTATCTGTGCGGATCGTTTGTGCTCGCTCTGGTTTATCAATTCTGAAAAAGGAAATGTACTGCTTATGCTTCTGAGTCTGATTATCCCCTGCTTCAATGAAGAAGATGTTCTGAAACTGTTTATGGAAAGAACATCCGCTGTCGTAAAGACAATCAGGGAAAAATTCGGTGCGGAAACAGAATACATCTTTGTCGATGACGGATCTTCCGATACGACATTGCGCATTCTGCGTGATTTTCATGCAGAAAATGAAGCGGTTCATTACATTTCATTTAGCCGCAACTTCGGAAAGGAAGCTGCGATGTATGCCGGACTGAAGGCATCGGCAGGCGATTATACCGCCATCATGGATGCCGATCTGCAGGATCCTCCCGAACTGCTGATTCAGATGATGGAGATCCTGAGCGAAAACAGAGCGGACTGCGCAGCGGCGCGGAGAATGGACAGAAAAGGCGAGCCGGTGATCAGAAGCTGGTTTGCCAGACGGTTCTATTCCATCGTCAACCGTTCCAAGGATCCCGATCTTGTGGAAGGCGTACGGGATTACCGGATGATGAACAGACAGATGGTAAACGCGGTTCTTTCGATTTCCGAATACAACCGGTTCTCCAAAGGAATCTTTGCCTGGGTAGGCTTCCGTACGGAATGGATTCCTTATGAACATGCCGACCGCGCTGCCGGAAAAACCAAATGGAGTTTCCGCTCGCTTCTGCATTACGGCATTGACGGACTGATCGGCTATACAGTCAAGCCGCTGGAAATAGCCGCATGGCTCGGACTGATCTTCTTCGGACTGTCGATGATCGGTATCCTGTTTATCATCGTCCGCAAGCTTGCCTTCGGCGATCCGGTTGCCGGATGGCCATCGCTTGTATGCATCATTCTGTTCTGCAGCGGAATCCAGCTGTTCTGCACAGGGATTATCGGAGAATACCTTGCAAAGGTATATCTGGAAGTAAAAAACAGGCCTGTATACATTGTTCAGGAAACTGATCAGATGTTACAGAAATTGTAACGTGGAAATTGCTCTCCCCAGGTGAATAAACATATCGAAGGGAGAGCTTTTTATTTTATGAAAGACTATCAGAACCAGCAGCTTTGGCGCAGTTATGTGCGCACACGTACCGATCTCTACAACGCAATCACACCGGACCTTGCAGACAGCAGTATGATTTCCGAAACGAACTGGGTGGAACGCTCAGGCTATTTTTCCGGAGAGGAAATGGGTATTTTTGTGAAGCCCGGCGATATCTGCTATATGGATTTCGGACAGCAGTATCTCAATGAAGCAGGCTACCAGCATTTCGGACTTGTCATGTCGATCTGTTCCAAGAAGGCATTGGTGATTCCTATGACGAGCAATCCGTCAACCTGCGCAAAGGCCTATGACCCGGTTGAAAATCCCAACGGGAAAAAGAATCTCATGCAGATCGGAAAGGTGAAGGGACTTTATAAGAATTCAGTCCTGTTCCTGAATGATATGCGCTATGTCAATACGGCAAGAGTAATCGATGTCAAGGCACACCTTTCCCCGGCCAGTTCTTTGTTCAGGGCTGTGCAGCAAAGGATGATGGATATTCTTTTTATGAATGATGAGAGTGCAATGTGAAAGGCGGGCAGGCATGGTAATATTATTCTGCTATGACAGATAACAGAAATATGTGGCTGGTCGCGGTTTCCGCGGGACCGGATTCAATGGCGCTTCTCAATATGTGTCTGGAAGAAGGAATTCCCTGCGCTGCCGCGCATGTCAATTACCATCACAGAAAAGAGGCGGATGAAGAAGAGACTTACATCCGTCTTTTCTGCCTGCAGAATCATATTCAGCTGTATGTGAAGAATGATCCGTTTGCATATGAAGGAAACTTTGAAGCTGCCGCAAGAGAGTGGCGCTATGAATGGTTTGTTTCATTGGTGAAGGAATACGGATACAGAGGAATCCTTGTGGCGCATCATGAAGATGATCTGATCGAAACCTACTTCATGCAGGAGGAAAAAAATCTTGTGCCTTCCTGGTATGGTCTGAAGGAAGAAATGATGTATCAGGGAGTTCTGGTGAAAAGACCTCTGTTAAGCAGGACAAAGAAGGAACTGCTGGAATACTGCGAAAAAAGAGGAATCCGCTATTTTATCGATTCCACCAATGCGGATGAATCATTAAGCCGCAACCGGATCCGCAGACAGATTGTGGAGCCCCTAAGCAGAATGGAACGGGACATGATCCGCCGCGAAATTGATATGAAAAATGCGGAGGCATCAGAACGTTCATGCCGTGTGGGCACGATGATTCATGAAGGCAGAGTAAGTCTGGCAAAATACCGTGCTTTGAGTGAAGCCGACCGTCTTGCGCTGCTAAGAAAAGTGATTGAAACAGATAAGCATTTTTCTCTTTCTTTTGTGAAGCAGACGGATCAGGTGCTGATGAAGAAAAATGATTTCGATCTTCCGGTCAATGATCTGCATCTTGTGCAGGAGGACGGGTCGTTCTTTAAGGTGAAGCCTTCAGAACCGTATGCATATACATTCAGTTCCCTTGAAGAAATCATGCGGTTCAAAGAGAAGGCACCGTTTGCGGTTGAAGAAGGAAAACCGGGGGTCAATGCGGTGACGGTCAGTGAGCAGGACTTTCCGCTCACCATCCGCTCACCGCTTCCTTCCGACAGCATCACTCTGCGCTTTGGCACAAAGAAGATTCACCGCTTCTTTATCGACCGCCATATTCCCCTTTATAAAAGGCGGATCTGGCCGGTTGTGACCGACAGGCAGGGGCGTATTATCCTTGTACCGGGGCTCGGCTGCGACATATCGCATTTTTCTATAAGTCCCGATTTCAATGTGTTACAATATTGAGCATACCATCTCAAAAAAGGAGTATTTTCATGTGGGCAGATCACAGCATTGACAGAGTTCTTTTCAGCGAAGAACAGATTATAGAGAGAACAAAAGAGCTGGGCAGACAGATTACGGAAGATTATGCGGATGCGAACAATCTTCTTCTTGTCGCTCTGTTAAGAGGTTCGGTTCCGTTCTTCGGAGAACTCGCAAAGAGAATTGACCTTGATATTGAATATGATTTTATGGATGTTTCCAGCTATGTCGGAACACAGTCCAGCGGCCAGATTAAGATTCTGAAAGATCTTGATACGGTAGTCGCAAACCGTGATATTCTGCTTGTTGAAGATATCGTCGATACGGGCAAAACAATTCAGTCCGTTATTGAGATGCTTTATCATAGAGGGGCAAGAAGCGTAAAGATCGTAACGCTTCTTGATAAGCCTTCAAACCGGAAAGCGGATATTTCCGTGGATTACATCGGCTTTGAAGTCGCAAATGAATTTGTTGTCGGTTACGGAATGGACTTTGATCAGAAGTACAGATGTCTTCCGTTCATCGGAGTTCTGAAACCGGAATGCTACGAAAAATAAGGAGTAGACAATGCAGAGAAACAGACTGATCAACTATCTTCCGTATCTGATCATTCTGATCGCAGTTCTGAGCCTGTTCTCGATGAACGGCTCCAGCAGTACATCGCAGCTGAGCTATGAACAGCTGCAGTCAACGCTGAAGAATGAGAAGATCACGGAAAGCCAGATTTCAGTAGGAAGAAATATTACAACCGTCAAAGGCGCCTATAAAAAAGATGATGACAAGCGTGTTGTATTCTCATCCACAATTCCTTCAACGGATGAAGAGATCGGAGCTCTGATCGAGAATCTCGGTGACGCGAAGATCACAGTTGTGGATCTGGAAGCTTCCAATACCTTCCTCGATGTCCTGCTGTCACTGATTCCGTTTGTCTTCATGGGCGGACTTGCCATCTGGATGATCAACCGGATGAACGGTGCAGGCGGTGCCAACAACAAGGCATTCGAATTCTCGAGAAGCCGTGCCAGACTTGAAGGCAAGATCCGCGTGCGGTTCAGCGATGTTGCAGGATGCGATGAAGAAAAGCAGGAAATGGCTGAAATCATCGATTATCTCAAATATCCGAAGAAATTTGAAAAAATGGGAGCCAGAATTCCGAAGGGCGTTCTGCTGAGCGGCCATCCCGGTACCGGTAAGACACTGCTTGCCAAAGCGGTTGCCGGTGAGGCAAACGTGCCGTTCTACAGCATCTCCGGTTCTGACTTTGTGGAAATGTTCGTCGGTGTCGGTGCTTCCCGTGTCCGTGACATGTTCAAGAAGGCACAGCAGACAGCACCGTGCATTATCTTCATCGATGAAATCGATGCGGTAGGCCGTCAGAGAGGCGCAGGCTTCGGCGGCGGTCACGATGAACGTGAACAGACACTGAACCAGCTGCTCGTTGAAATGGACGGTATGGAGGACAATACCGGTATTGTTGTCATTGCCGCAACAAACCGTCCGGATGTCCTTGACCCGGCTCTGCTGCGTGCAGGAAGATTCGACAGACAGATTACAGTATCCCTTCCCGACCGCAAAGGCAGAGAAGCGATTCTGCAGGTTCATGCAAGAAACAAGCATTTTGCGAATGATATCGATCTTGACGCGCTTGCCAAGAGAACACCTGGCTTCTCCGGAGCGGATCTGGAAAACGTGCTGAATGAAGCAGCGATTCTCGCAGTACGTGAAAATGCGGAAGAGATCAATATGTCGCATATTGATGAAGCGATCGACAGAGTCATGATGGGACCGGCCAAAGTCAGCCGTACCTATGATGAAAAGACAAAGAAGCTTGTCGCTTATCACGAAAGCGGACATGCGATTGTCGGTCTGTTCCTTGAAAATGCCCAGGTTGTTCAGAAAGTCACCATCATTCCCCGCGGTCAGGCAGGCGGCTATAACCTGATGACACCGAAGGAAGAAAAGATGATGAATACCAAAAACGATCTGCTGGCATCTATCACTTCATTCATGGGCGGACGTGTTGCTGAAGAAATGTTCTTCGACGATGTCACAACCGGCGCGGTCAATGATATTGAAAGAGCGACCAACCTTGCCAAAGACATGGTTACCCTCTACGGTATGAGCGACCTCGGACCGATCAAGTACAATGCCGGCAATGAGAATGTCTTCCTTGGCAGAGACTACAACCAGCCGAACAATGTTTCCGGTGAGGTTGCGTATGAGATTGACCAGGAAGTCAGAAAGATTGTCAACGGCTGCCATGACAAGGCATGGGAGATCATCAAAACGCACAGTGCTGAACTCGAACGGATCGCAGCGGCTCTGATCGAATATGAAACTCTCACAGCCGAACAGATTCAGAGAGTTGTCAGCGGTGAAGATATCTCCGCAGACTTTGCGACCAAGAAACAGGCACCTGCTCCGCAGGCAGCTTAATCAGGATGACAAAGGCCGTTTCCTTCTGCAGGATCCGGTCTTTTTCTTCATAGAGCTTCGCAAAAATCATGTAGAATGGAGAGGATGGTCATACACCATCCTGATAAGATATGAAAGAAAACAGACAATCGGTTCCGCTGACATGTTTCTACGGCATCGGAGGCGGAATTGTGATGGCGGCAGCGGTATTGTTTATGATGCGCTCGGCCGCATTTTCCACGCAGCTGAAAACTTTGATACCGGAGATCGCGATCGCAGCGGCTCTGCCGATGTGCATGAAGGCTTTTTCATCTGAAAATGTGAACCTTCCCGCTGCCCAGATCCTCATGGTTCTGGTGTCATTTGCGGCATCGATGATTCATGGCGCTTATGTCAGTTCAGAGAGTGCTGCGCAGAGCGCAGGAAATCTGTTCGCTCTGCCGTGCCTTCTTCACGGTATTTCACTGGCCGTCATCATCATTGCGGCAGCCATCGTTAAAATCAAAGAGAAAAAAGAGTTTTAAATACATACCGCTTACAGCGGAGAAAGGGGACAGGCAATGGCATTGTTCACGGAATGGGGAGAAAAACTGGACCGGAAGGCCCCTCTGCAGGAATATCCGAGAATGCAGCTGCAGAGAGACAGCTACACCAATCTGAACGGCGTCTGGGAGTATCAGATCACCGAACAGAATGAGGACCCGGATCCGGCACAATGGAAAAAAATCATTGTGCCTTTTGCGCTTGGCTCAAAACTTTCCGGAACGGATGAACAGCTGCTGCCGGGCAAGGCTTTATGGTACCGCAAGCAGTTTGCCTACAAGCCTTCCTATCTGCATACATGGCTGAACTTTGAGGCAGTGGATCAGTACTGCACAATTTATATGAACGGTATCGAAGTCGGTTCCCATGCCGGCGGCTATACGCCGTTCGGATTTGATATCTCCAGCATGATCAAATACCAGAATTCACTGATGGTCCGCTGCATTGATGATTCGGACCAGGGCGATTATGCCTATGGCAAGCAGAAGCTGGAACACAGCGGTATGTGGTATACGCCTTCTTCCGGCATCTGGCAGACAGTATGGCTGGAGGATCTGAGCGACGGCGCGGTGCAGGATCTGAAAATCACACCAGATCTGAATCATTCCAGAGTCATCTTTGATCTTGCCGGCAACTTTGAGCAGGCACAGTTCATCATTTCGGAAAACGGAAGAATCGTTCACCGCGGAATCACAACCGATCTGCATTATGAAGCACAGATTGATCATGTTCATCCCTGGACAGTGGAAGATCCGTTTCTCTATGATGTCTACATCCAGACGGAAGATGATGTTGTAAAGAGCTATTTCGGCATGCGCAGCTTTTCGGCAGGACATGATCAGGACGGCATTCTGCGCTTCTGCCTCAACAACAAGCCGCTGTTTTTCAGCGGCCTGCTGGATCAGGGCTATACCCCGGACGGATTGATGACATTCCCGGCGGATGAGGCAATGATTCATGAACTGACCAAAATCAGGGAAATGGGTTTCAACATGCTCCGAAAGCATGTCAAAGTGGAATCGCGCAGATGGTATTATCATTGCGACCGCATGGGCATCCTGGTCATGCAGGATATTCCCAACGGCGGAACATATGATTATAAATGGCAGTCCGTCATGCCGACGATCGGCTTCATGCAGGATGACCATGACAATCCGAAGCTCGGCAGAACGGATGAAAGAAAACAGAAAGTCTATTATGAAGAGCTTGACGGGATTCTGGATACTCTGTATAACTGTGTATCGCTGTTTGCCTGGTGCCCGTTCAACGAAGGCTGGGGACAGTTTGATTCGGCAGAAGTGACGGAATACATCCGCAAATATGACAGCACACGTCTGATCGACAGCGCGAGCGGCTGGTTTGATCAGGGCGCAGGCGACTTTAAGAGTGTTCATGAATACTTTGTCCCTCTGCGTGTCAGACCGAAAAACGGAAACCGCATTTATATCCTCAGTGAATTCGGCGGCTATTCGTATATTGAAAAGGGACACAGCGAAGCACAGGAGCTCTACGGTTATAGGAAATTCACCGAAAAGCTGGAACTGGATGCGGCAATCAACAGGCTGTATGACAGACTGATTTACAGAAAGATCCGCAAAGGTCTTTCCGGCTGCATCTACACCCAGGTGAGCGATGTGGAAGATGAATGCAACGGATTGTTTACGGCTGACCGTAAAATGATCAAGATTGATGAGAAAAAAATGCGCAGGATGAATGAACGCCTGTACAGGAGAATATGGAAATGAAAGATGAGATTGTAATAGCGCAGGCCCTCGGCGGGCAGGTGCGCATTCACGCGGCGCGCACAACCGCGCTTGCCGATGAGGCAAGAAAAGCACACCATTGCCTTGCGACCAGTGCCGCTGCTTTAGGACGGGTGATGAGCGCGACGGCGATCATGGCCAGCGATCTGAAAAATCCGAATGAGAAGATTGTATCGATCATGAACGGCCACGGACCTGCCGGAACTGTTCTTGCCCAGGCGGACGGAGCAGGCAATGTCAGGGGATTCATCGGCGATCCGAATGTCTATCTTGTCAGAGAAGACGGACATCTTGCGGTCGGTGCTGCAATCGGAACGAACGGAACCCTGACTGTCACAAAAGACCTCGGACTGAAAGAGCCGTTTACCGGCGTCAGCGCGATTCAGACCGGTGAAGTCGGCGATGATTTTGCCTATTACTTTGCGATCTCCGAACAGACGCCGTCGATTGTCGGTGTCGGCGTATTGGTGGATCCGGACGGTTCTGTCAGCGCTGCCGGCGGCCTGATCATCCAGCTGCTGCCGGGTGCCAGTGAAGAAGCCATTGAGGCATGCGAAGAAGTCGCGAAAGTGCTGAGACCTGTTTCTTCCCTGATTGAAGAAGGACATGATCCGGAAGAAATCATCAGAATGTATTTCCCGGATGCGGAAGTGATCGGCAGAAAGGATGTCAGATGGCACTGCGGCTGTTCGCATGAAAAGTTCGCGGACGCATTGAAGACACTGAAGGAAAGCGATCTGCAGGAAATGATCGATGACGGCAAGGGAGCTGAAATCCATTGTCAGTACTGCAATACCTACTATCACTACACACCTGAAGAAATCGAAGGTATTCTGGAGAAGAAGCGTGCTGAAAATCGGTACAGTTGAATTAAAGAACAGGTTCATCGCGGCACCGCTTGCGGGAATCTCCAATCCGGTTTACCGGAAGATGTGCCATGACTACGGGGCAGGACTGAGTGTCAGTGAAATGATTTCCGATAAGGCACTGCATTATCAGAATGTCAGGACGCAGGATATGTGCGCGACTGTGGAAGGGGAACATCCGGTGGCTTTACAGCTGTTTGGAAGCGATCCTTCGACAATGACGGAAGCTGCTGAATATCTGACAGAGCATACGGACTGCGACATCATTGATATCAATATGGGCTGCCCGGTGCAGAAGGTGATCAAAGCGCATTCCGGCAGCTGGCTGATGCAGGAACCGGAACTGGCTTATCAGATCATCAAGGCTGTCAAAGAACATACCGACCGTCCGGTGACGGTGAAAATGCGGGCCGGATGGGATAAGGATCATATCACCTGTGCTGAAATCGCACAGCTTGCGGAAAAAGCGGGAGCGGACGCGGTTGCGGTCCACGGCCGGACACGGGGACAGCTTTACAGCGGAAAAAGCGATAACCGCTATATCCGCATGGTAAAGGAAGCTGTTTCAATCCCGGTCATCGGAAACGGCGATATACGGACTGTGGATGACGCAAAGCGGATGTTTGAAGAAACCGGATGCGATGGGATCATGATCGGAAGAGGACTTCTCGGAAGGCCGTATTTCCTGCAGGAACTGCAGGCGGCTTTCAAAGGTGAGGAATGGAAAGAACCTTCCTTTGATGAGAGACTGGATCTGGCATATGATTATGCACAGAAGCTGTGTGATTATGAAACAGAACATACAGGGATGTGCATGATGCGCTCAATGGCGGCTTGGTATCTTGCCTCAATGCCGTTTGCGGCGCAGTATAAAAACAGACTCTGTCAGGTGGAAACACTGGCAGGAATGAAGGATATTCTGGAAGAATATCGCTGCAGACTGAAAGCAGAGGGCTTTTCAGGGGACTGACAATGTATTTTAAACGAAAAGATTGGCTCTACATCGCCGGCGTTACGGTGTCCGCATTGATTTACTCCTTCGGGATGAATACGTTTGTCCGCTCGGGAAATCTGTTTCCGGGAGGATATGCAGGTATTTCCAGACTGATTTCTCTTCTTCTGGAAGAATATCTTCATATCAGTATTTCATTCAGTGTGATTTACTTCGCACTGAATATCATTACAACTGTGATTGTCTGGAAGAATATCGGCCACAAATTTGTTCTGTATTCTGTTCTCTGGTATACGGAAACATCCATTCTGACCCAGCTTCTGGATCTGCCGCAGATCACCCATGACCCGCTGCTGATTTCCGTATTCGGCGGCGTTGTCAACGGCATCGCGGTCGGGATCGCTCTTCGGTGCAACGCGTCCAGCGGCGGAACGGATTTTATCGCGATTGATCTTGCCGCAAGGTTCAACACGCCGACATGGAACTATCTGTTCATCGTGAACGCGATTGTGCTGGTCATTGCCGGATTGAACTTCGGCTGGAACCAGGCGCTCTATTCGATGATTTTCCAGTATGTTTCCAAAGAACTGGTCAATACACTGCATCACCGCTACAAACTGAAAAGACTGCATATTGTCACGGATCTTCCCGAAGAAGTTTCCCAGGCAATATTCCATATCTGCCACCATGGCATTACACGGGTTCCGTGCATGGGCGAATATTCCCATAAGGACCATTACATGTTATTGGCGACAATCAACGCTTATCAGATCAATGATGTCATTCAGGCAGTCAAATCGGTTGATCAGAAGGCCTTCATCTCGGTCAACAGCGTTGAGAAGATTGTCGGAAATTATTATCAGGCACCGCTTGAATAAGGTGCAGAAACAGACGGCTTCGGGCCGTTTTGTTTTATTATTAAGAGGATAGAAAAACGGAGGGATTCATATGAAAACAGGACTTGTACTGGAAGGCGGCGCCATGCGCGGATTGTTTACCGCCGGTGTGCTGGATGTCATGATGGAAAACGGAATTGAATTTGACGGCGCGATCGGTGTATCAGCCGGGGCTGCTTTCGGCTGCAACTACAAATCCCGCCAGCCCGGCAGAGCGCTCAGATACAATGTCAATTACGCAAAGGATCCAAGATACTGTTCTGTATGGTCTTTGATCTTTACAGGTGATCTTTACGGAGGAAAGTTCTGCTATGACACGCTTCCGAGAGAACTGGATAAAGTGGATTATGAAACATACGTTTCCAATCCGATGAAATTCTATGCGGTTGCCACAGATGTCCATACAGGAAAGCCTGTTTATAAAGAACTGGATGATATGGAAGAGGAAAACATGCAGTTTCTGCGCGCTTCTGCTTCCATGCCGGTTGTTTCAAGAGCTGTTAAGGTCGGTGATGGCGAATATCTTGACGGCGGCATCAGTGACTCCGTTCCTCTGAAAGCTTTTGAGGAAATGGGTTATGATAAGAATGTGGTAATCCTGACAAGACCTGAAACCTACCGGAAAAAGCCGCAGGCGGCAGCCGGCGTGATGAAGGTTCTGCTGAAGAAATATCCGGCAGTGATGGAAGCTCTTGAAAAACGGCATACTGTCTATAATGAAACACTGGAATACATTCATGAAAGAGAAGAGCAGGGGATGACATATGTCATCTGCCCGCAGCGACCTCTGCCGGCAGGCAGGATTGAACATGATCCGGAAGTATTGAAAGCGACATATTACCAGGGAAGAAAAGAAGGACTGCGCCATCTGGAAGCAGTGAAGAAATTCCTGGGCAGGGAGAAAGAAAATGAGTGAAAACAAAATCAGAATAGACCTCAGAGCAGCAGGGAAAATCATGGACCTGCTTGGCGGAAAGGAAATGTCACCGGAAAAGCTCAAAACGATGGACCGGTTTTATTCACGCGGTTCATCCGGAATCTGGCTCAGTCTGAAAACATCCATGCGCCAGGTCTTTATCGAACGCAATGACGGCTCTGTGCTGCGCATCTGTGTTGTGACAAAGCACGGGGCAAAACCCGAAAACGCTGCCGGCATGCTGTGGATGCATGGCGGCGGATATGCGATCGGACTGCCGGAACAGTGCACGGTCTTTGCGGACCGCTTCCTGGAGGATGATTCCATGGTTATGGTACTGCCGGATTACCGCAAAAGCACGGAAGCTCCCTATCCGGCTGCCCTGGATGACTGCTATCTCGCATTGCAGTGGATGATCGTCAACCATAAGCAGCTCGGCATCCGGACGGATCAGATCTTTGTCGGAGGAGAAAGCGCAGGCGGCGGACTGGCTGCCGCATTGTGCATGTACGCAAGGGATTGCGCGGAAGTCAATATTGCTTTCCAGATGCCGCTGTATCCGATGATGGATGACAGACCGACAGAATCCAATACAGGCAACACATCTCCTGTCTGGAATTCAGCGAAGAATGACGCCGCATGGAAAATGTATAAAGGAGAAGCAGAAGAGGCAGACTTCTATTGCGCACCGGCAAGACAGACGGATTATGCAGATCTTCCTCCGGCATTCTCGATTGTCGGAAGTGCGGATCCGTTCAAAGATGAAACAGTCACATATATGAAGAATCTGTATGCCTGTGATATTCCTGTGATGTATAAGGTTTATGAAGGCTGCTATCATGCCTTCGATATGCTGAATCCTTCATCTTCGGTTGGAAAGAAAGCCGCAAAGCTGGAAAAGGAAGCATTGAAGTACGCAAAAGCAAACTTCTTTGCAAAACAGCCCAATGAATAAAACAAAGAAGACGGAGACCGTCTTCTTTGTTTTATGTGCTTGTCTCTACTTCTGTTCTGCCTTTACAAGTACCAAATCGGTTGAAGTGATGGCTGTGCCTCCCATGACAATGTAAATTGTATTGTCTTCCATCAGCAATTGTGCCGTGGATCTGTATTTTTCCCAATAATCAGGCACTTTTGTATTTTCCAGCCATGTGCGGTCATTGAGCATGCCAAACTGTCCGCCGTTGTCAATGAAGTGGCTGAAGGGCTTTGACTTTGTGACACTGTGGACATCATATACGACAGCCTCATCTCCATCCGCCGCAAACTTCTGATAGCTTTCCGGCGGAAGCCCGGAAATGTTCCCGGTTTCTTTCTGATATGTTTCCACTGTATATCTGGAAGTATGGTTTTCATCGTCGAATTGTGTTGTGATCATAAACAGATAACGGTCAAGACTCAGGACATCTTCGACATATCGGGGAATGGTGTATTCCTTAAAAGCCCCTGTATCCGCATCATATTCATGAATGATCGATGATTGTCTGTCATCCGAATGCTCAACATAGCTGAACAGATTTCCGACCATATGCGCCAGTCCGCATACTTTCCGTACATCGATTACGTCTTCTTCCGTACTTTCCGCATCGTATTCGATCGTATCCAGTATTTCGATTGTGTCGGATGCAGGATCAAGCTTTTTCAGCTGGTATGTTCTGTGAATGCCTTCTGTAACTGAACCGAGATAGTATATTTTGCCGTTATATTTATAGACATTCGGCACATCAGTTCCTCCGGTCATGCCGATGCATTCATCAAGAACCGTTATTTCACCGTCTTTATAGCAGACGATATCGTACGGTGCACACCAGCCATGATCATATTCGGTATTGAAATACCGTTCATCATTCAGCCCCATTCTGACAAAGTAATACTTTCCGTTTGCGCTCACCCAGTTTGTGCCGGCAATATCATATTCAGACAGATCTGCCAGAACATTGAATGTATCATCTTCCGGATTCCATTCGATGAACTGCATGGTCTTGGACATCTGAACATTGCGGTAAGGGATGTCGTCCACGGAGATCAATCCTGCCATTGCCTTGAGATATGCACTGTCCCGGACGATTCCGTAAATTCTGCCATTCTCCGCGAACATCGCATCGAATTCGCCGTCAAAGGAGCTTTCTTTATAAGTGAATGTATACTTCGGTTCCTTAACTTCAGGAGTCGGTGAAGCGGGCACTGCAGTTTCCTGGTCATCCGGCTGCGGATCTGCTTGCGATTCAGGGGCACTGCATGCAGATGTCAGAAGAAGTGCAAATGCAAGGATTATTCGTTTGCAGTTTGCCATAATATCACCATACATAAAAACCATATTGACCGAGTACGTCCATTACTGCAGTTTCCATCACCGCACATGTTGCGGACCGGCTGCCGTAATATGCAGAGGAATAAATATAAGGATCATTGTAATAAAAAACTCTGCTCCATCCTCCGGCATTCAATGCCTGAGTATTCTGATATGTATAGTTATACCCTTTGACACAAATCGCATGAACTGCATTAATTGGACTGCTTGAAGGCAGATCATACATCTGAACGTAAGGAATGACAGGATATCCCTGATTCAGAGTGTATTGGAAAGCATACTCAATCGAATATGTATCTGTGTCTCCGACACTGAAATACAAGTCGATTCCTGCTTCTGCCAGATAACTGTTAATTGCTGTACAAAGTTTATCAATGTAGGTCCCTCCGGTTTGAGAAGTAGACATTGCGGATGCCAGACCCCATTGATCATACTTAATGCCTGTAATATATTTCAGCAGCATCTGAGCACTGGCTGGTGCACAGTTATGTGCACTTTCCTGATGATATAGCGGAACATTCAGATATACATAACCGGCTGTGGTCTGAATACTGTCATGGAGTCGTTCTGACTCAGCACATTCGATTTTAGCTCTGTTAATCCGGTCATTTTCAGCTGCCCATTCTTCATCCTGACCGCCAATAATATCATCAATTGAGAATGGCTCAGGTTCTTCCGCATTGACTGGAAGGGATATACCAATCAGCACAGCAGTCAGAATACCAATAACCGGCAAATATTGGCTTCTTTGATTTTTAGATTTGCATGAAACGGATGAATTTGTATTCACAAACATATTTTTGATTATCCCGAACATTTTTTACCTCCCGTAAATTTGAAAAATCTATTCTTGTGATTGAAATGAATTCTGTGCGCAGAGAAACTGTGAACGTCCGATCAGGTCATTTCAATAAACGATTCAGCACAGAAACATATCTTGTTTCAGGACGTGCTGTATATGAAAGCTGTTCTGCGGTTTCGGAAAATGCATGTCTATGAAAAATACATGTCATTCTGCTTCAAAGTTATTCGATTGCCGGCTGTTAAAGTAAAGGAATTCCTGTTTTCAAAGTATCATATTCTGCCGGTAATATACTGTTTTCTGTTACGAAAGGCCCTTTTTCTGTTACGAAAGGCTTCAGCCTGAAAAGAGGACACTTCATCACATACATCTTGACATGCATTGGTTAATCTGCATGGCATTTCAGAAGGTTCAGGATTGAAAAATCCGGAGTGTCTTACTCCGGAATTTACTTAAATTGAAATGCAGTTATGTTATTCACATACGATGAGCTGGTGCAGATCAGCTGTTACTTTCTGTGGATATCTCCCCATTCGCAAAGCTGATCCAGAACCGGCATGAGTGTTTTTCCGTCCTCACTCAGACTGTATTCGACTTTGGGAGGAATCTGCGGATATTCCCTGCGGATGATTAATCCGTCTGCCTCCAGCTCATGAAGACTTTTGCTGAGGGTTTTGAATGAAATACCTTCCAGGTACCGTTTCAGTTCATTGTAGCGTACAATCCCGTACTCACTTAGGGCATACAGGATGAACAGCTTGTATTTTCCCTGAATCAAAGACATTGTATAGCTGAATCCGGTCTCTTCGAGTCTGGCATTCTGAATGGAACAGTTCTGCATTTTTACACTCTCCCTTGGTAAAGTACCTAACTTGAATGTACGTACTGGTATTCTGTGGTGCAATTCAATTATTATGATTGCAGATAAAAGAAAGGAATTCAACAGAATGAAAAAAGATCTCGGACTTGTTCAGGCTGTCTATCCGATGCCTGTGCTGATTGTCGCTGCGTATGATGAAAACGGAAAAGTCAATGCCATGAATGTGGCATGGGGACAGATCTGCGATGAAGATAAAATCATCCTCTTTATCGGTGAAGGAAAGAAAACATGGCTGAACATTCTTTCCAGCAAAGCTTTCACTGTTTCAATCGCCGACAGCGCGCATATGGCGGAAGCGGATTTCCTCGGTATTGCGACAGGCAACACAATGGCTGATAAATTCGAAAGAACCGGACTGCATGCTGTACACAGTGAAAAAGTAAATGCACCGGTTATTGAAGAATTCCCGGTTGTTATGGAATGTGAACTTCTCGAACATCTGAGAGATGAATATGTATCCGGAATTGTCGGTAAAATTGTCAATGTCAAAGCAGATGAATCTGTTCTCGATGAAGAGGGCAAGGTAGATCCGGCAAAGCTGAACGCGATCATGTTTGATCAGTTCCGCAACGGATATTATCTGACCGGTGAAAAAGCGGGTCAGGCATGGAATGCCGGCACACCGATGATGCGTGAAGCAATGGCCAAAAAATAAGGAAATCAATCGATTCGAATTGGGACTCTCAGCAGTCCCTTTTAAATCGGGCAAAACCCGCTTAAAAGCGGGCAGGACTCTTTCAATTTGAAGCAGTTTTGTTACAATAGGGACTGCTTTGGAGGACGCGTATGAAACTTTTTAAACCCGTAGATATGACCAAAGGGGATCCGGTCAAGGTGATTATTGCCTTTACCATCCCGATGTTAATAGGAAACGTTGCCCAGCAGCTGTACAATACAGCGGACTCGATTATCGTCGGCCGCTTTGTCGGGGACAATGCCCTTGCCGCAGTAGGCAGTGCCGGACCGATTCTGAACCTGATGCTTGTACTGTTCATGGGAATCGCGACCGGTGCTTCGATCATGGTTTCCCAGTATTTCGGTTCCAGAAAAAGGGAAGAGCTTTCCAAGACAATCGGTGTCTGCATCACCATGACACTGATCGCGTCATTGTTCATCATGGCGGCCGGACCGCTGATCACAAAGCCTCTGTTAAGACTTCTGAACACACCGGAATCCATTATGGACTGGTGCTATCAGTATCTTGTCATCATCTTTATCGGTATGGCAGGCGGCGGACTTTACAACATCCTCAGCGGTGTACTGCGAGGCCTCGGCGATTCTGTTTCCGCACTCATCTATCTTCTTGTCGCAACTGTTCTCAATATTGTTCTTGACCTGGTGTTTGTGGCCTGGTTCAGGATGGGCGTTGCCGGTGTTGCCTGGGCGACAATTATTGCCCAGTTTGTCTCAGCTGCACTGTCATTGTTAAAGCTGACAAGAATGACGGAACTGTTTGATATGAAGAAGGAATATCTGATTCCTGAAAAGTTCTATGTGAACAGACTGGTCCGTCTGGGCCTTCCTTCCGGTATTACCCAGGCAATCTTCTCGATGTCCATGATCGTTGTGCAGTCATTGACAAACAGCTTCGGCGAAATGTTCATTGCCGCAAACGTCATTGTTATGCGAATCGACGGATTCGTCATGCTGCCGGCATTCTCCTTCGGTTCTGCGATGACCACTTATGCCGGTCAGAATATCGGTGCAAGGCAGATGGACAGAGTGCTGGAAGGCGCGAAAAAAGGAACACTTGTCGCAATGGGAATTTCTGCTGTTTTAACAGCAATTATTCTCGTGTTCGGCAGACATCTGATGGCGATCTTCACCAGCACGCAGGAACTGATTACATTAAGCAACAACATGATGCGGATCATCGCCGTCGGCTATATTCTGATGGAAGTGACACAGTGCCTTTCCGGTATCATGAGAGGTGCCGGCGATACGATGACGCCGATGTGGATCTCCATCATTTCTTCCGTATTGCTGAGAGTTCCTCTGGCTTATGGACTTGTGGCACTGTCCAAAACACCGGAACTGCCGCAGGGCAACTGTGCAATGATGTATGTGTCCATGCTGATCAGCTGGTCAGCAGGTGCTCTGATTACCTTCCTTGTCTACCGCAGAGGCGGCTGGAAAGAAAAGGCAATGTTCTGAAACAGCGGGAAGCAGTCTGATTGAAGTCTGCTTCCTTTTTTTGAACCGGTTCACAGCACATGTTCACAGCACATTTGAAAACCGGGCCTTTACGGTCCGGCTGGTGATTCTTCTTAATATGAACTGTTAAGATCCTTCCCAGCAGTGATCAGATTCTGCAGCAATACCCTGTGCATGAGCAGATCATCTTCCATCGGATTCAGAACACACGCGGCGATTTTGCCGTTGAGCTGCAGGAAGGAAAGAAGGTCTTCTTTTGTAACTATGCAGAACACTTCGTTTTCTTTCGGTTCGGGACGGAATTTCCGCAGTTTTTCATAATCGGAAAATACCGGGAAATACAGCTCATTGTCATCTGCCTGCATGATGTCTGCTTTGTCAATATCCGCGGCAGTGAATTCACTCATACCTCTTACTTCCTTCTTCGGAAAGACAGCAGCATAGAAGATGCCGTTTCTGGCAATATAGGATGTCAGATCCTGAAGCGTCTGCTGAAGGCCGTCAGCGGAAAGAGGAGCTTTTCTTTTGGTCAGAAGCCCGTCAAGAATGATATCTTTTTTCAGATTTGTCATCGGTGTGATTGCTTTCATAAAACATAAACCTTTCTGAATATGTCAGACCTTCTGTCTGACTGCTGATTCCACAAAGCATACCTGATCGGGACGATGTCTGGATTGGGTATACTCAAACATAATTCCTTTTGAATTGAAAACCTGACCGGTTACCACAAGCACAAAATCATAGGAATCCAGATCCAGAAGCTCCCTGTCTTTCTTCAGGGCTTTTTCAGCTGTGACCCGTCTGCGGCTGGTGGTGATTGTCATATGAAGCTCATCTTCCAGATAATGGTAAATACTCTTTGACGCAATATCCGGTGTCAGTCCTTCTGTTTCAGAGCGCAGGAAGTAGTTGGTATCGAAGATCAGTGCCCGGTTATCCACCACACGGACACGCTCTATATAATAGAGTTCAGAACCGATATCAAAACCTGTTTTCATGCTGAGCTTTTCGTCGGCAGTGATGATTTTAAATGAGTTGACTCTGGTGACAACCTTTTTCTGATTCCTTCCGGTTGCTTCGGCAAAGCTTTCGATTCCGCCGATGGTGAAAATTGAACGGTTTGCGTCAGGACGCCAGATCACCTGAACTCCGCGTCCGTGCTGGGGCAGAACAAAACCTTCTCCGGAAAGAATGGAAAGGGCGCGCCTGACTGTGTTTCTGGTGCAATTAAAACGGGCTGCATATTCATTTTCTGACGGAAGGAATTCTCCATAGCTGATCTGGCCGCTTTCGATTTCGTCGCGGATCATACGGTAAATCTGTTCGAACTTGGATTTTGGCATTTTCGGTTTCTCCATTTCGATGATGCTGTGAGGATGCTTATATTTTACATGGAATGAGATAAAAAATAAATTGTTTAAACAAGTTTAAGAAAAAGTATTGACATGTTTAAACAAGTCGACTATATTGAAAATGCAAAACATGTTTAAACAAGTTTAAATACTTGAGGAGGAACGACATGGGGAAATTTACACAGGATGCGACCAAGCTGCTTGAATACGTCGGCGGTAAGGAAAACATCAACGCAATCACTCACTGCGTGACCAGAATGCGCTTCGTTCTGGCCGATCCGAAAAAAGCTGACATCAAAAAAATCGAATCCCTTCCTTCCGCAAAGGGCACATTCACCCAGGCCGGTCAGTTCCAGGTCATCATCGGCAATGAAGTAGCCGACTTCTACAAGGAATTCACTTCCATCGCAGGTATCGAAGGCGTTTCCAAGGACGCTGCCAAGAATGCGGCAAAGGACAACCAGACACCGCTGCAGAAGGCAATGTCCAACATCGCTGAAATCTTCGCACCGTTAATTCCGGCGATCATCTGCGGAGGTTTGATCCTCGGCTTCAGAAATATTCTTGAAACAGCTGTTGTCCTGCAGGACGGCACATTCCTGGCAGGTCTTGACAAGTTCCTGTGGATCATCGGCGAAGCTGTATTCCACACAGGTATTCCGGTCGGTATCTGCTGGTCTGTTATGAGAAAGATGGGCGGCACACCGATGCTCGGTATCGTTCTCGGTCTTACACTGATCTCCGGTCAGCTGGTTAACGCGTATGGCGTAGCAGGTATGGCAGCTGACGCATGGGCTCCGAATTATGTATGGAACTTCGGATTTGCAAGCTTCCGCATGATCGGCTATCAGGCACAGGTTATTCCCGCCATCTTAGCCGCATTCACACTTGCGTATCTTGAACGCTTCTTCAAGAAGATTGTTCCTCAGGTACTGCAGATGATTCTGGTTCCGTTCTGCTCACTGCTTCTTGCGGTTATGGCAGCTCACTTCATCCTCGGCCCTGTCGGCTGGAAGATCGGTGAATGGGTATCCGCATTTGTAATGGCTGGTATCTCCGGCAAGTTCAGAGTTCTCTTCGGCGCTGTCTTCGGCTTCTTCTATGCACCGCTTGTTATCACTGGTCTGCACCACATGTCCAATGCGATTGACCTTCAGCTGATCAACTCCACAGGCGGAACAATGCTGTGGCCGATGATCGCTCTCTCCAACATCGCTCAGGGTGCTGCTGTCGCAGGCATGGCTTATCTGCAGAAGAAGAATGCAAAGGCACAGGAAGTAAACTATCCTTCCATGATCTCCTGCTGGCTGGGTGTCACAGAACCGGCAATGTTCGGTATCAACCTCAAATACCAGTGGCCGTTCTACTGCGCAATGACAGGTTCCTGCCTTGCTGCAATCATCTCCACAATGTTCAGTGTCACAGCTGCTTCCATCGGTGTCGGCGGTCTGCCGGGCATCATCTCCATCTTTCCGCAGTACATGCTCATCTTCGCAATTGCCATGCTGGTGGCTCTGGTTGTACCGTTTGTTCTGACTGTCATGATCGGCAGAAAGAAGATCAATCCGGAAACAGGCGATCTCTATGAAAACGATGAAGAACCTGCAGCTGAAGCTGCTCCTGCTTTCACTGCTGAACAGATGAATGAAACATTCGCAGCTCCTGTCAAGGGAACAGTCATGCCGATTACTCAGGTTGAAGACCAGGTGTTCGCTTCCAAGGCAATGGGAGACGGCATTGCGATCGATCCGGCAGAAGGAAAAATCTATGCACCGTTCTCCGGTGAAATCACAGTTGCCTTCCCGACCGGACATGCATATGGCTTAAAAGCCGCAAACGGAAAAGAAGTGCTGATTCATATCGGCATGGATACTGTAGAATTAAATGGGAAGGGTTTCACTCCCCATGTCAAGCAGGGTGACATTGTCAGACAGGGCGACCTTCTGACAGATGTTGATCTGGACTATATCAGAAGCCAGGGCAAGCCGGTTGTCACACCTGTCATCTTCACTGACGGCACAGCAGTTGAACTGCTGAAAACAGGCGCAGTGAATGCATGCGAAAAAGACGTCATCAGATTAGGTTGAGGAGGATCATATGGGTTTCAGGGACAAGGTAGTTTATCAGATATATCCGAAGTCATTTCAGGATTCCAACTCGGACGGGTGGGGAGATATCCAGGGAATTATTTCCCGGCTTGACTACCTCGAAAAACTTGGAATCAATTACATCTGGTTTAATCCGATGATCGTATCGCCGCAGCGTGACAACGGCTACGATGTGGCTGATTACAGAAATTTCGATCCCCGCTACGGCACCATGGAAGATTTTGAACAGCTGAGTGCCGAAGCCGCAAAACGCGGCATCGGCCTCATGTTCGACATGGTGTTCAACCATACATCCACAGAACATGAGTGGTTTAAAAAAGCGATGGCGGGAGATGAAAAATACAAGAAGTATTACATCTTCAGAAAGGGCAAGGGACCCGGTGTTCCTCCCAACAACTGGCAGTCCAAGTTTGCCGGACCGGCATGGGAATATGTTGAGAAGTTCGATGAATGGTATCTGCATCTGTTCGATGTGACCCAGGCGGATCTCGACTGGACAAATCCCGAAGTAAGGAAAGAATGTGCTGACATTGTCAACTATTGGCGTTCCAAAGGTGTACACGGCTTCCGTTTCGATGTTATCAACCTGATTTCCAAATCATCCTTTGAGGATGATCCGAATAACTTTGACGGCAGACAGTTCTATACCGACGGACCGATGGAACATGAATATCTGCAGGAACTCAACCGGAACAGCTTCGGACAGGATCCGGATCATGTGACAGTCGGCGAAATGAGTTCCACAACCATTGACAACTGTGTACGCTATGCCAACGGGGACGGCAAAGAGCTGGATATGGTATTCAGCTTCCATCATCTCAAGGTTGACTACAAAAACCAGAAGAAGTGGGAACTGCAGCCGATGGACTTCATGAGTCTGAAACGTCTTCTTTCCGACTGGCAGATCGGCATGCAGGAGGCAGACGCATGGAATGCATTATTCTGGAACTGCCATGATCAGCCGCGGTCCATTTCCAGATTCGGAAATGATAAGGAATACCGCAAGGAAAGCGGCAAGATGCTGGCAACAGCTCTGCATATGATGAGGGGAACTCCCTATATCTATCAGGGTGAAGAAATCGGCATGCCGAATGCTTACTTCACGGACATCAGTCAGTATGTGGATGTGGAAAGTACCAACATCTATAAAGTTCTGAAGGAAGAAGGCAAAAGCGAAGAAGAAATCATTCATATCCTGCAGGAACGTTCCAGGGACAATGCCCGGACACCGATGCAGTGGGATGATACGGCGAATGCCGGCTTCACAGACGGGACGCCATGGATTCAGGCTGCTGAAAGCTATCATACAGTCAATGTTAAGAAGACATTGGAGGATCCGGATTCAATCTTTGCCCATTATCAGAAACTGATTGAAATGAGAAAGACAATGCCGGTTGTACAGGAAGGACTCTTCATTCCTCTTCTGCAGGAACATCCGAAGATCTTCGCATATGAGCGCAGAACGGAAGAAGACAGTCTGATTGTACTGAACAATTTCTTTGCGGAAGAAACAGAAGCAGACCTGGATCTGGAAGGCTATGAAGTGTATCTTTCCAACTACAAAGACACCGAAGTCCTCAATCATATGATTCTGAGGCCTTATGAGTCAGTCATCCTGAAGAAAAAATAATACAGATCAAAGGTACAGAAAATGAAAGAGCCATGGATGATCAGGCATAATAGTCTGATGATCCATGGCTTTTATCAGTTCACCGCGTTTTCAGAAATAATCCTGTATTTTTGCGTATTTAACACAGCAAGTGGAAATACTTTTTTATTTGGGGATGATTTCATTTGACACTGGTCTCGTGGGGCGTATCATAGAATTTGATGAAATTGGTAGGAAGTCCAACCATCTGATTCTCATCTGATCCAGGAGGATAGTTCATGGCTGACCAGAGTAATTTTCTTTTAAATCTCTCTGTGCTTTACCGCAACACGCAGAAGTATTTTGACCGTGCTCTGATTCCGTATGACATCGGAAGCGGACAATTGATCTTCCTTTTATGCATCAATGAGAATGAAGGCATCACAATGCAGGAGCTGACTTCGCTCTCCGAAGTGGATAAAGGGACCACAACCAAGAGTGTTCAGCGCCTGATTGACCAGGGCTATGTTCAGTCGCGCACAGATGAAAAAGACCATCGTGTCAAGCGGCTGTATACCACTGACAAAGCCGGTGCCATCATGGTTGACGTCTATGAATTCCGCAACCGCATGCGTTCCATTCTTGCGGAGGATGTCGATTTCAAGACCTTTGAGCAGGTTCTTGCAAAAGTAACGGACAATGCCAGAGGAAAGCTTCTGGCCGAGAATGATCTGCGCGGTCTGAAAATCGGCGGACTGCAGAAAATGACATTGCTGGATTATCCGGGAAAAGCCGCATGTACGGTTTTCCTGTCCGGCTGCAATTTCAAATGTCCGTTCTGCCATAACCGCGAGCTTGTATTCATTCCGGAGAGATATGAATACTTCGATGTGGATGATGTTCTCAGATACCTGGAAAAGAGAAAAGGGCTACTGGACGGTGTCTGCATCAGCGGCGGCGAACCTCTTCTTCAGGAAAATCTTCAGCCTCTGGTTGAAAAGATCCGCTCAATGGGGTATCTTGTCAAACTGGACACCAACGGCGGCTATCCGGACAGACTGAAAGACATTGTGAATAAAGGTCTGGTTGACTATGTTGCAATGGACATCAAAAACAGTCCGGAAAAATACGCAGTGACTTTGGGAATGAATCCGGAGACATTCAGACTGGATGCGATCCGGGAATCCGCTGAATTCCTGAAATCATGCGGAATCGAACATGAATTCAGAACGACAGTCGTCAGGGAGCTTCATACCGCGGATGATCTAAAGCAGATCGCGGAATGGATCGGACCTAACGAAACTTATTATCTGCAGCAGTATATGGATTCGGGGAATGTAATTCAGCCCGGATTCAGTGCGTATTCAGCAAGTGAGATGGAGGAACTTCGGCAGCAGATCATTGATCTGGTTCCTTCAGTCACATTACGAGGTGTTAAGGAGGGGTAGAGATGTACAGTGTCAGGAAAAGAGACGGCAAGATTGCGCCGTTCGATCTCAGCAAGATCGCAAACGCAATCAAGAAAGCATTCGACGCATGCAGCAGAAGATATACAGATGACATTATCAATCTGATCGCGCTGCGTGTCACAAGTGATTTTGAACCGAAAATCAGCGACGGCCTGGTCGATGTGGAAGATATTCAGGACAGCGTGGAAAAGATTCTTTCCGAAACCGGCTATGCCGATGTTGCGAAAGCATATATCCTTTACCGCAAGCAGAGACAGAATATCCGCAATATCAATGCGACAACACTCGACTACAAGATGCTGGTCGACAACTATCTCAGAGCGCTTGACTGGAGAGTCAAGGAAAACAGTACGGTCACATATTCTGTCGGCGGTCTGATTCTTTCCAACTCCGGTGCGATCACAGCCAACTACTGGCTTTCCGAAGTTTATGACGAAGAGATTGCCAACGCCCACAGATCCGGCGATATTCATATTCATGATCTGAGCATGTTAACCGGCTATTGCGCAGGCTGGTCCCTGAAGCAGCTGATCCAGGAAGGTCTCGGCGGCATTCCGGGCAAGATCACAAGTGCGCCGGCAAAGCATCTGAGCACACTGTGCAACCAGATGGTTAACTTCCTGGGCATTATGCAGAATGAATGGGCAGGAGCTCAGGCATTCTCCAGCTTTGATACTTATCTGGCACCGTTTGTCAAAGCGGACAACCTCAGTTACAGCGAAGTCAAACAGTGCATCCAGTCCTTCATCTACGGCGTCAACACACCGAGCAGATGGGGCACACAGGCACCGTTCACCAATGTCACACTTGACTGGACCGTACCGAATGACCTCGCAAATCTGAATGCGATTGTCGGCGGCAAGGAAATGGATTTCCAGTACAAGGACTGCAAGAAGGAAATGGATATGGTCAACAGAGCCTTCATCGAAACAATGATCGAAGGCGATGCCAACGGCAGAGGCTTCCAGTATCCGATTCCGACATATTCCATCACAAAGGACTTTGACTGGTCTGAAACAGAAAACAATAAGCTTCTGTTTGAAATGACTGCGAAATACGGAACACCTTATTTCTCCAACTACATCAACAGCGATATGGAACCGAGCGACGTCAGAAGTATGTGCTGCCGTTTAAGACTCGATCTCCGCGAACTGAGAAAGAAGAGCGGCGGCTTCTTCGGATCCGGCGAAAGCACAGGTTCTGTAGGCGTTGTCACAATCAACCTGCCGAGACTCGCCTATCTTGCAAAGGATGAAGCAGACTTCTTCAGACGTCTTGACAAGGTTATGGACATTTCCGCCCGTTCCCTCAATACAAAGAGACAGGTCATCACACAGCTTCTTGATGCAGGTCTCTATCCTTACACAAAGAGATACCTCGGCACATTCAACAACCATTTCTCCACAATCGGTCTGGTCGGTATGAATGAAACAGGCCTGAATGCAAAGTGGCTGCAGAAGGATCTGACACATAAGGAAACACAGGACTTTGCGGTAAAAGTCCTCAACCACATGAGAGAACGTCTTTCCGACTATCAGGAAAAATACGGCGACCTCTATAACCTTGAGGCAACACCTGCGGAAAGCACATCCTACCGTCTGGCCAAGCATGACAAGGAAAAATATCCTGAAATCATCACAGCCAACATGGCAGGCACACCGTACTACACCAACAGTTCCCATCTGCCTGTAGGCTATACAGATGACATCTTCAGCGCTCTTGATGTACAGGATCAGCTGCAGACTCTCTATACATCCGGAACTGTCTTCCATGCATTCCTCGGTGAAAGACTCACCGACTGGAAGTCGGCTGCGACTCTGGTCAGAAAGATTGCGGAAAACTACAAGCTTCCGTACTACACCATGAGCCCGACCTATTCCGTCTGCAAATATGACGGATATATTGCCGGTGAAGTATGGACATGTCCGAAGTGCGGAGCAGATACAGAAGTCTACTCCCGCATTACCGGCTACTACCGTCCGGTCAAGAACTGGAATGCCGGCAAGTCACAGGAATTCAAAGACAGAAGAACATACCGTGTTGAAGGACTGGCATCAAGATCCCTCGATGACTTCCGCGAAGAAGAGTCAAGACAGCCTGTCACAGTTGAACAGACTGTCGCGGATCAGGCTCCGGTAAAGGAAGAAGTTGAACGCAGCGAAAGCGGCATTATCCTCTTCAAGACACCGACATGCCCCAACTGCAAGGCTGCAGCCGCACTGCTGGATAAGGCAGGCGTTGAATATACAGTTCTCAATGCGAATGAGGAACGTGATCTTGTTGCTAAATACGGCATCAAGCAGGCACCGACACTTGTCATTGAAAACGGAACAGGCTTCGAAAAATACCGCGGTGTTTCCGACATCAAGGGATGGCTGTCCAGGAGCTGATGAATGACAATCTATGATGTGATCGTGGTCGGAGGCGGTCCTGCCGGCATGACAGCTGCGCTGTATGCATTAAGAAACGGCAAGACGGTTCTGATCATCGAAAAAGAAGGCTTCGGCGGACAGATCACACACTCCCCCAGAGTCGAAAACTATCCCGGAACTCTTTCGATGAGCGGCAATGAATTTGCGGATAAACTGTTTGACCAGATCATTGCCCAGGGTGCTGATTTTGAAATCGAAACCGTCACTTCCATTGATTGCGAAGGCGATCTGAAATATGTGAAAACGGAAGAGGAAACAGTGCATGCAGGACGCACAGTCATTCTGGCAACCGGTGTGAAGCACCGCATGCTGGGACTGGAAGGGGAAGAAGATCTCGTCGGAGAAGGCATCTCCTATTGCGCAGTGTGCGACGGTGATTTCTATTCGGGAAAGACAGTCTGCGTGGCAGGCGGCGGCAACTCCGCTCTTCAGGAAGCGATTCTGCTTTCTCAGAAGTGCAGAGAAGTGATCATGCTGCAGGATCTGCCGGATTTCACCGGTGAAGCAAAACTGCAGGAAGTGCTGTTTGCCAAGGATCATGTCAGATACTTCACCAATGTAAAGATCACCGCACTGCGTGCGGACGGTGAAACATTCAAAGGCGTCACAATTGAGAATAAAGCAGACGGAACCGTGCAGGATATCGACTGCGACGGACTGTTTGTGGCAATCGGACTGATTCCTGAAAATGAAGGCTTCAAAGACTTCTGCGATCTGAATGCATATGGATATTTCGATTCCGATGAGCAGTGTCTGACAAAAACACCCGGCATCTTTGTGGCGGGAGACTGCAGATCCAAGCAGATCCGCCAGCTGACAACAGCAGCCGCAGACGGTGCAGTCGCTGCGCTTGCGGCATGCCACTACATTAATCAGTAATATGAAAAAGTGCAGATCCATCCTCTGCACTTTTTTAATTCAGTATTCAATTTCCGCGATGAGCGGATAATGATCGCTCGGATAGATACCGGCATATTTCCCGTCCAGCTTTTTCAGGCTCTTTGCCTTGATGTGGCGGGAAAGAAGAATGTGGTCGATCGGTTTGTTGTGCTGGATGGCACTGCCGATTTTTCCTTTCAGTGTGGATCCCAGAGAATCATCGCATAAATCATACAGCTCACTGCCGCAGGCTTCCTGCAGAGCCAGAGAACCCGGCACGGCGTTGAAGTCGCCGGTAACCGCGGTAAACTGTCCTTCATGTGTGTCCAGGATGATCGAGTAAAGAATTCCTGCCTGCTTTGTACGAACAGGCGGAAAGTTATGATCAAGATGCGTGTTGTACATGCTGAAGTCAGTTCCGCTTTCATTGTCTTTCAGATGGACAAAGGTCACAATCCGCGGGAACTGGCTGAATAAATGCTTTGAACCTCTTTTGTGAGGCTGATCGGAGAGCCAGAAAGTGCTGGAATCCAGAAGTTCAAATCTGTCCTTTTTAAAGAGGATGGATGAGTATTCATCGGTCAGAAGACTGCCTCTGCTGTCACCGGTGATTTCATAGGTTTCAAATACCGAAGAAAGCCGGGGTTTCATTTTTTCAGTCAGTTCCTGCACGCCGATCAGATCGGGATTTTCCGCATGGATCATTTCCTTCAGTGCTTCAGCACGCAGCGTGAAACGGGAATCCCCATAGTTGTAAAGACCGTCCGTCAGGATATTCAATGTCATAATTCTGAGCAATGTCATAAGTTGTTACCTGCTGTTTTTCTTATGTATAATAATACAAACAGAGATTTGCAACATACTGAATTGAAAGGAAAAACAATCATATGCTGAACCAGCTTCGGTATTACCAGGCCGTTGTGCAATGCCGTTCATTTACGGAAGCGGCGGAAAAGTGTCATATCTCCCAGTCTGCGATTTCCCAGCAGATCCAGTCTCTTGAACAGGAACTCGGAGTCCAGCTGATCAAACGGGAAAAAAGAAAGTTTGATCTGACTCCTGTCGGTGAATACTTCTACCGCAAGAGTCTTGTGCTGGTTGCAGATTATGAAAATCTTGTCCGTGAAACGCAGAGGATCGGAAGGGATGATATTGCCAGAGTCAGAATCGGCTATCTGCTGACCTATGGCGGGGAAGAGCTGCAGCTGGCGGTTTCGGATTTCACAAAGAAATATCCGGAAGTCGATATCCGGATTGTGACCGGCAATCATGAAGAACTGTTTGACTATCTGCGTCTGGAAGGAATTGATATCGCTATGTCCGACCAGAGACGCGTATTCAGCAATGACTACAACAATGTCATACTGCAGAAGAATCAGTGCTATGTGGAAATTGCCAGAGAGAATCCGCTGTCAGCTCTGGATCATCTGACTGCTGCGGATCTCAAAAACCTGCCTTGCATCATTGTGGCAAACAAGGGGCAGGAAGGAACGGAATCCAGATATTATTCCGAAATTTTCGGAATCAAGAGTGAGTTTATCTATGCGGCAACCATCAAGGACGCAAGACTGATGGTTGTTTCGGGAAGAGGCTATATGATTGTGGAAGGCAAGCCTGTGCTGTCGCACTTTGACGCCACAATCGCAAGACTGCCGTTCTTATCGCAGACGGTGCAGCTGGAGCGGAATCTCTGTCTGTTCTGGAAAAAGGACAACAGCGGATACTATATAGAAGAATTTGCCGAAATGCTGGCAGAAAGGTTCAAAAAGGGTGAAGAAAATGGCTGAAGACGTCAGAACAATGGGAAGCACAAAAGGAATCAGGGAATTTGAAGGTGTTTTTGAAAAGCCGCACTGCATGGTGCTGGACAGTGCATACTGCTCCATGGGCAGAATGATCGGATTTAAAGCGTGTAAAGAAGCCGGCGTTGATTATTATGACGCGATGGTTCTTCTGGAACTGGTTCCGGAATACGGTCTGACCAAGGATGATGTGGATGCATATGAAAAGAAGCTGCGCAATGAAAGCTTTACCGGTGAGCAGCTCAGAAGCGATCCGGTCTTCGCAAAACTGACGGAAGCTTTTGACAAGGCGGTTGATATCGCTCTTGCCAAAGGACCGTGTCTGATTCACGACAGAGTCGCAAAAGAAGAAGTGATCGCAAAAGGCTACAGCTGTGTCAGCGCGATGACTTATGCAGTTGATATGAAGGCAAAGATTGTCAAGGCAAGAACATCCCCGCTTTACAAAGATGTGAAAGACGATGAAGCTGTCGTCAAAGGCATTCATGAAGAGGATCAGATCCGCATCAACTGGCACAGAGCCCACAGCGATACGGAATGGGGCGATCTGAATACATATGACATCGCACTGAACACGGATGTTTTCGGACTGGATTATTCCGCAAAGATTCTTGCGGAAGTAATGAAAGCCGAGTGAACAGAAAAGAACCGGGTCTGACTGATCCGGTTCTTAGTTTCAGAGAGTTCCCCATTCCCGCCCTCATCCTGCGGTTAACGGTATGGTAGTGCATTGTGAAAGATGCTGCATGCGGATGTGCATTTTCGGGACATAACATTGAAATGGCACCTGTCCGCGGTGCTGCAGAAGTGCGGACTCATTCTTAGCCGCAAAGATCCCGTTCACCCCGCCGGATTACCTGCTCTCTGTTAAATCTCATTTGTCCAGTTTGTTTCCTGGATTCTGTTATCAATCATGCGCAGCTGCTTCGAAAGGGCATCTGCTTTTTTCTGCAGTTCCTTGACATTGACCGCACTCAGAATCCGGATTTCGGAATTCCGTGCTCTTTGATAAGTCGTGCTGGCTTCATTGATCAGGTCGCGGTAGGCAGAGATCTGCACATTGAGCATATCTCTTTCCGCAATCATTTCCGTCAATGTTTTACCGTCCGTTTTAACAGACGCGTTGGCAAGATTGATTTTTGCGATCAGTTCCTCCTGACGCTTAATGCATTGATCCAGTTCTTTAAGAAGTTCCTTCGGATCTTCCGCCGGTTCTTCTCCTTCCTGTTTGAGTGCATTATTCAGCAAGCGGGATCTCAGCTGTTCGATTCTTCTGTTATTATCAGCTCTTTCCTGCAGTGCTTCGGCTAATTTCATGTCGGTCACCTCCGTATCCATTATAGGAAATATCGCAAAGGCAGACAAAGCAAAGAAAAATGCGCTACAATGAAATTCAGTAAGGGGAGGAACCTCATGAAAAGCAGACATATCATGGTGCTGATCGCGATGTGCGGTCTGGCAGCGGCCTCAATCGGGGTTACCGTCAATACAGCCGGCGTTTTTTACGCACCTATTGCAGAAGATCTCGGAATCGGCCGAGGCAGTGTTGCCCTGGCAATTACAATTCTTTCGATCATTGCGTCATTGATCGGCATGGTTGTACCAAAAATCATTAAAGAAAATAATCTGAAGATTCTGATTATCGCTGCATGTGTCATGATGGTGGGCGGAACTTTGGGTTATACCATCTGCAATGCCATCTGGCAGATCTACGCGTTCAGTGTAATCCGCGGTATCGGTACCGGCATTATCAGCTTTGTCACAATCACGATGATTCTGAATTACTGGTTCCTTGCCAAGCACGGTCTGATAACATCGCTTGCGATGGCATTTTCCGGAGTGCCGGGTGTCATTCTTTCACCGGTCTTCTCCAAGGTGATCGCAAATTCCGGCTGGAGACAGGGATTTGTCATGGTTGCGATTGCGACCCTTGTGTGCATTCTGCCTTCCATTTTATTCCCCATCTCCATCCGTCCTGAGACTTCCGGAATCAAGCCTTACGGCTATGAAGAATTCATGAAGGCAAAGGATGAGGGACAGGTTCTGCAGCTGACAGGAACCAGAGCAGTATTCAATTTTGCCAATCCGAAATTCATTCTGGCGGTTATAGTGACAATTGCGTCAAGCGTTGTTTCCGCAGTTCCTCAGCATTTCCCCGGCTATGCCACATCCATCGGATTTGCGGCGGAAGTCGGCGCATTGATGTTATCCGTATCCATGGCTTTCAATATTATTTCCAAACTTGCGACAGGTGTGATGACCGATCGGTTCGGCGCGTATAAAACGGTCATGATCATGGCTGCTGTCAATATTACTGCGATTGTATTGCTGCTGTTCTTCCGTCAGGCGTGGGCTCTGTATGCCGGTGCCGGCATGTTTGCGACAACATTTGCAGTCGGTGCGGTCGGCATTGCCATGATCGCAGGATATCTTTTCGGAATGGATTATTATCCGACTGTCTATCCGATTCTCAGCTTTGTCGGCGGTGCTTCCAACGCGGCAGCTGCTACGCTTGTCGGTACACTGTATGACGCAACCGGAACATATACAGTTAACTTCTGGCTGGCATTAGGCTGTCAGATCATTCTGATTGCGGCATTGACTGCAGCATGTTCAATCCGTAAACATGAACGTCATTCCGGCATTGAAAGCGTCTGATCATCTGGATCTTTTAAACAGTTCGGTTTTCAAAGGCGATAAACAAACATCGCCTTTTTTGTGTGACAGGCCGCCGCGGTTTACAATCACATGAAAGGGATCGTAAAAAGCGATGAACCGGAATATGACAGGCTGTTCTGGCTGGACAGGAAAACAGACTGGAATCAGCTGCTGTCGTTCTTTGAGGATCAGCAGACTGATTGAAAATGCCTGTTTGTATTGAAAGCTGAAGTGTGGTTATTGAGTCTGTTATCTGTACAATTATTCGACACAGATTTCAATGAATTGTTATCACATTTATAATGTGGCATATGATATTAATTCATCGGGACAACGGGTTAATTTGGATGCATGGAATCAGTATTATCAAGTCATTCTTTGAAAAACAGCACTATTGTCTGTCATCTGGCAAACAAAGATCGTACTGTATACATTTCTGAATCTGAAACCCTGGAGTGCTGAACATAAAAGAAAGACCCTGAAGCTTGGCGTGTCTGCCGGAATCCGGAAGGCTGCAGAATGAGGGTCTTTTTGTTTTGAACAAATGATGTACAGCAGTTGACATATACCCCTCGGGGGTATATATTCATAGCGGAAAGAGTGATACCCCCTAGGGGTATATATAACATTGTTATGGAAGAGATGGAAAAGTGTCCCCATTGTTCGGGAAAACATAAAGCAAGAACAGAAGAAGAAAAGAAAAAGCTTCTCAACAGACTGAAAAAGGCGGAAGGGCAGATCCGCGGTATCGAAAAGATGATTGAGGATGATATGTACTGTCCGGACATTCTGATTCAGGTGTCCGCAATCACCAGCGCCCTTAACAGTTTCAACAAGGAACTGCTGGCATGCCATATCCGCTCCTGTGTGGCACAGGATATCCGCAGCGGAAAAGACGAAACAATTGATGAACTTGTCAATGTTCTGCAGAAGCTGATGAAGTAGAAAGAAGGATCTATGGAAAAATATTCAGTAACGGGCATGAGCTGCGCAGCCTGCCAGGCCCGTGTGGAAAAAGCAGTAAACGCGGTTCCGGGCGTAACATCCTGTTCGGTTTCTCTTCTGACCAACACCATGGGTGTTGAAGGAACAGCAGATGCCAATGCGATTATCAAAGCAGTGGAAAATGCCGGATACGGCGCATCGAAACAGTCTGCCGCAAAGAAGGAACTGACAGCCAGTGAGAAACATGCGATGGAAGAAGACGCATTGATTGACCGGGAAACGCCGAAGCTGAAAAGACGTCTGATCCTCTCTGTCGGATTCCTGGCAGTACTTATGTATATTACGATGGGCTTCAATATGTGGGGCTGGCCTCTGCCGTCATATTTTGAGCACAACCATCTGGGACTGGCGCTGACACAGATGCTGCTGGCGCTGATTGTCATGATCATCAACAGCAAATTCTTCACAAGCGGATTTTCGAGCCTGATGCACCGGGCACCCAATATGGACACGCTGGTGGCGCTTGGATCTTCAGTGTCATTCGGATGGAGTCTGTTTGTTGTATATGAGATGTGCGGGATGATTACCAAAGGCGCATCCAATATGGAATTGATGGAACTCTATCATAACCAGCTGTATTTTGAATCAGCCGCTATGATTCCTGCACTGATTACGGTCGGCAAGATGCTTGAGGCAATGTCCAAAGGCAGAACGACCAATGCGTTAAAGAGCCTGATGAAACTGGCACCGAAAACAGCAGTTCTGATCCGTGATGGCCAGGAAGTGGAAGTCGGCATTGATGAGGTCGTTTCGGGAGACATCTTCGCGGTCAGACCCGGTGAAAACATTCCGGTTGACGGCGTGGTGATTGAAGGAAGCAGTGCGGTCAATGAATCCGCATTGACCGGTGAATCCATTCCAGTGGATAAGAGCGAAGGAGATACAGTCAGTGCCGCCACCATCAACCAGTCGGGCTATCTGAAATGCAGAGCGACAAGAGTCGGGGAAGACACAACCCTTTCGCAGATTATTCATATGGTTTCCGATGCGGCCGCCACAAAGGCGCCGATCGCAAGAATTGCGGATAAAGTTTCCGGCATCTTCGTTCCGGCAGTCATCGCGATTGCAGTCTGTGTCATGATCGGCTGGCTGATTGCCGGACAGACACTGTCATTTGCCCTGGCAAGAGCGATTTCGGTTCTTGTCATCTCCTGCCCGTGCGCGCTTGGCCTGGCAACTCCGGTTGCGATCATGGTCGGCAACGGCATGGGCGCAAAAAACGGCATTCTCTTCAAAACATCCGAAGCACTGGAATCGGCAGGCAGAATCCAGATTGCGGCACTCGATAAAACCGGAACGATTACTTCCGGTCAGCCGCAGGTGACCGATGTGATTCCTTCGGAAGGATTCACGGAAGAAACATTGCTGAAGCTTGCCAACTCCCTTGAAACAAAGAGTGAACATCCGCTTGCCCGTGCGATTGTAAACCGCGCAAAGCAGCTCGGCTATGAAGCACAGGAAGTTTCTGAATTCACAGCACTAGCCGGCAACGGTCTCAGTGCTGTGATTGACGGCGCACTTGTACAGGGCGGAAGTGAAAAATATATTTCTTCTCTTGTCACATTAAATGAAGAAATGAAGAAAGCAGGCGAAAAGCTGGCAAATGAAGGAAAGACACCGCTCTATTTTGAATCAGACGGTGTTCTGGCCGGAATGATCGCGGTTGCGGATGTTATCAAAGATGACTCCAGACAGGCAATTGAACAATTGCGCAATATGGGCATTGAGGTTGTCATGTTAACAGGTGACAACAGACGCACAGCGGAAGCGATCGGCAGACAGGCCGGTGTGGACCGTGTGATTGCCGGCGTTCTTCCGGATGGTAAGGAAGCAGTGATCCGTCAGCTGCAGAAGCGCGGAAAAACCGCGATGGTAGGAGACGGCATCAATGACGCGCCTGCTCTGACCAGTGCCGATACCGGAATCGCAATCGGAGCCGGTACAGATGTGGCAATTGACAGCGCGGATATCGTATTGATGAATTCAAGTCTTTCCGATGCGGCTGCCGCAATCCGTCTGTCCCGCGCGACTCTGCGCAACATCCATGAAAATCTGTTCTGGGCATTCTTCTACAACCTCATCTGCATTCCTCTGGCAGCCGGCTTATTCGGACTTACCATGAATCCGATGTGGGGCGCTGCGGCGATGAGCCTTTCCAGTTTCACCGTCTGCATGAACGCGCTGCGTCTGAATCTGTTCAAAGTTCATGACGCATCTAAAGACAGACCGATGCGTAACCGCGCACTTCCCGATCAGGAAACGGAAACAGAAGCTGAAAAACCGGACACAATCAAAGAAATTTACCGTGTCGGCGGCATGATGTGCGAACACTGCGAAGCCAGAGTGCAGAAGGCAATCGGCGCGATTGACGGTGTGGTGAATGTCAAAGCGGATCATCAGAGCGGATTGGTTAAAGTGGAAAGCACCAAAGCATTAAAACCGGATGAAGTGGCTCTTGCGGTCACCAATCAGGATTATGAATACATCGGAAAAGAAGGAGGACATTCAAAAATGAAAGAAACAGTCAGAATCGAAGGCATGATGTGCCCGCATTGCGAAGCATCCGTCAAGAAAGCTCTTGAAGCGCTGGACGGAATTGACGAAGCAGTTGTCAGCCATGAAAAGGGAACAGCTGAAATCACACTTTCCAAAGAAGTTGCCCAGGACGCAATCAAAAAGGCAATTGAAGACAGAGATTACAAATTCATCGGGATTGAGTAAGAAATGATGCTGAAAACCACAGTGGGCATTGATGGCATGATGTGCGGCATGTGCGAGTCACATATCAATGACGCCATCCGGAAAAACTTCCCCCAGGTGAAGAAAGTCACCTCGGACAGAAAGAAAAAGCAGTCCGTCATTCTCAGTGAGGAACCGCTGGATGAAGAGGCTGTCAGAAAAACAATTGATGAGACAGGCTACACATTCCTCTCTTTTACCGCAGAGGAATACAAAAAGAAAGGTCTGTTCGGATTCTGAATCAAAGTGAAGAGGGACTGCGGTCTCTCTCCCTATTAAATCAAGTGTTTTTTGCTTTATTTGCAGGCTTTTTTGAATTCGTA
>CAMVGT010000010.1 GCA_947167125.1 uncultured Erysipelotrichaceae bacterium | reverse complement strand
AACATCCTGTCATGCGCACGCTGATAGAGTTCCTCGCGTGTCTGTTCGCTCCAATGACAGCGCCGACCTTTGTGCCGTCCGCGCTCTGATTATAGGACGTAAACTGTTCCGAACCGTCCCATTCCACAATGCCCAGGGTATCCGGCTGTCCGACTGCTTCTTTCAGAGCTTCCGCACTTTCATATATTTCTTCCCCGGCCATATACATTGTCGCTGTCCGCTTTTTATAGCCGGCCTGACGGAAGAGATCTTCATAGGTATAATAGGCTTCTGCCGTACTGGATATATTTCTCTTTCCGCATCCGCTGAAAAAGATACTCAGCAGAACAAGGAAAGCCGTCATTGTCCTGACAAAACTGTTCTTCATGTGAAAAACCTCCGTTTTTGGATAAAGTAATGATACATTTTTGATCAATATGCCGCAACAAAAAGAAAAAAGCCGGCCTGCCCGTGACCGGTTCTTTCTGTCTCTGTGCTTCAGCCGTAATTTGAGGAGGACACGGCTTGGCAATGTCGATCCGGACCATCATGCCAGTATAGAATATCCGAATCAATCTAACTTCAGCCTGTTAGGAGTGTGTGATTTACGGAAAGAGTGTCGGCTTAGTTAGCTTACGTTAACCATATTAGCAGGCACGCAAGTTAGTGTCAACTAATTAATTGCAATTTTTTGAATTTTTATGTGGACATGCATACAGTCAGGATCTTTTCAGATGATCCCGAACTTCCGGAAAGCGTTGGCCAGACCGTTTTCATTGATGTCATCCGTCACATAGTCCGCGATCTGCTTCAGTTCATCCGCGCCGTTTCCCATACAGACACCGACTGCACATGCTTTTAACATGCTGGCGTCATTCATCGAATCCCCAAAGCCATAGGTATCCTTCATATCGCCGCCCAGCATCGCCACTGCTCTGCGGATTCCTTCACCCTTTGTGACTCCTGCCATTGTGATTTCACCGGCAGTTCTTGAGCCTCTGCCATAGGAGGCTGTCGTTGAAATGTATTCAAGCCGGGGATTCATTTTCCGGATGAAGATTTCTTCTGTTTCACGGTCCGGAAGATCCAGATCAATTTCCAGAATCGGTGTATCGCCTCTGTCTTCCATTCTGTACAATCTTTCAAAAAAGGATGCGTTTCCCATCTCTTTCATATATTCAGTCCAGAGTGCATACTGTCCTTCTGAAGCATAGAAGTGGTCATCACTTGCCATGCTCATATCACCATGAAGTTCTTCGATCACAAAATGTTCAAGTTCTTTGAGAAGATCTTCATCAATCGGTATCAGGATAGGTTCGTATCCCTCAATCCGGATCCCGGCTCCGTCGGCATAAACGAAGCCATCCATTCCGATATCGGTATACTGCGCAAGTCCGCCGTAATTCCTGCCAGAACAGATAAAGCAGCCGTAGCCGTTTTCCTTTGCCTTTCTTAAGGCATCCATTGTTTCTTTCGATATTTCATGAGTCCTGGCAGAATCCACAAGAGTTCCGTCAATATCAAGGAACAGATATCCTTTCATCAGTCATACTCCTTTTCCGCGCATTCTTTGATTTCATCGATCAGGGATGAATAATCCTGATCAATGTACATGTCACTTCTGTATATCAGGTAATACTGTCTTCTGAAATCCGCTCCTTTGATGCGGATTGTATGAAGACGTTTTTTCTTCAATGATTTTTCTGCAAGCTTCCTTGGAATCACCGCAATCCCAATTCCGCTTTCCGCAAGCTTCATCAAAGAGAAATCCGACTCCGCTTCAAGAAACGGATCAATCCGGAAACTCTTTCTGACTGCAGCGGCTTCAAAACATGTCCTGCTTCCGCTTCCTTCTTCCCTTAACAGAAGTCTTGAAGATTTCAGTTCCGCAAGCGAGAAGGAATTTTCTCTGGAATAGCTGTCTGAGCATACAGCGCAGTATTCTTCTTTATATAAAGGAAGACAGGTCAGTCCGTTTTCTTCTTCCCTGCGGTCGGCGATGCACAAATCAATTTCATGATGAAGAAGCTTTGTCATGAGTTCTTTTGATGTGCCGGTCTTAAAGCTGAACTTTCTTTCCGCATTTTCCGAAAGAAGGTATCTGGCCAAAGACGGCAGGAATGTTTCTGCTGTTTCGTTTGTGATGCCGACAGGAACGGAAACAGCATTCTCTGTTTCATGCATTGATTCCCATGCGCGATCATACTGATCCAGAATTGTTTCGGCATACTGCCGCAGCCTTCTTCCCTGTGATGTCAGTTCAAGTGTTTTGCCGTGTCTTTCAAACAGCCTGGTTTCATAATTCTTTTCCAGCTGCGCAATTGCGCCGGATACCGACGGCTGGCTCATTCCAAGCTGTTCGGCTGCCTGTGTCATGGACGCTGTATCGCACACTGTCAGATAGATTTCAAGAAGTCTTTTGGTCATAGGCATTCCCCTATATTTAATTAATATTAATAGGCAATTACCTATATTAAAGCAGAAAAACTCTGTTTTTACAGCTTTTTATCGTCTGCTGACATCAATTTCAGCAATTTCCAGGCTCCTTTTGTATATCGGAACACCGCATAACCGAGATTTGGCGTCGGATTGTTTTTGCCCGCTCTGTTATAAATATCCTGATGATTCAGATCAAACAGCAGTTCCATCAGACACATATACAGTTCGCCATGAGATACAAGAAGAATATTGGAACCGTCTTTGGATGTATCAATCATTTCATGCAGGAGGGATGCGAGTCTTCTCTGCACTTCTTTTTTCGTTTCTCCGCCGACGGATGAATAATCCGTATTCATATGCATTCTCATCAATTCATTCCAATGCGGTTCGTAATGTTCTCCTTCGAATGTTCCGAAGAATACTTCCCTTAAGCGCTTGTCGTAAACTGCAGGAGTGTCTTTTCCTTTTAACAGGATTGAAGCGGTATCGCGTGTACGTTCTGTCGTTGAAGCATATGCGGCGTCAAACGGAATATTCTGAAAGGTTTCTCTTCTTTCTTCTGCCTGCCGGATTCCTTTTTCCGTTAACGGGGAATCGCAGTGGCCCTGCATTCTTTTCTGAATGTTGAAGACCGTTTCACCATGGCGGACAAAATAAAATGTCACGGTTTTGTTTTCCTTTGCCCTGCATTCTTCTGCCGTCATCGGTTCCTGTTCGAATGTGAAGGTACCATCCTCAAAAGAAAACTTCGAAACAGAACAGTTCGGCACAAACGGCAGTCCCTGTCTCTTCTTTCTTTCAATGAATTCTTTCTGATCATAGCCATCGCATATTGTCTTCATAAAATGCGTCAGGAAGCTGCCGTGCGAAACAAGAAGCACATGATCCTGATCTTTGCATTTTGAAAGGATTTCATTGAATGTCTTTTCTGCACGGACTTTGAATGTTTCGCAGTTATCGCCGCCTACATCGGTCCAGTCATCCGAAATCCGGTGCGGCTGGATGATATGTTCCTTTTCCGGAATCATTTCGCCATCGAGATCCCCGAAATCAAATTCCTTCAGGCCTTTCATCGTGACAGGTTCGGCATGGTGATACTGCGCAAGAATCTTTGCGGTATCCCATGCGCGTTCACTTGAGGAGCAGAAGATATGATCAAAATGTTCATGGCGCAGAACAGACGCAGTGTTTTCCGCCTGGGCGATTCCTTCCGCTGTCAGCGGACTGTCGCACATACCCTGCATTCTTCTGATTTCATTGAACAGGGTTTCGCCATGGCGTACATATGTAAAATAAACTTTCATTCGATATTCCTTTCTCAGGATGAAATCAGCCGGTATCTGCCGGCTGATGAATTTAAATCAGATTGTACTGTTTGAGACCGTTTTTCACACCGTCCTCCAGGATCGGCGTTGTGACAAATTCAGCTTTCTCTTTGACAGGATCAACCGCGTTGCCCATCGCAATTCCATGTCCTGCTGCTTCCAGCATGCAGAGATCATTGATGCCATCTCCGAATGCATATGTATTTTCAATCGGGACACCCAGCTTTTCAGCGACATGCACAAGCGCTGTTCCTTTATCCACACCAAGCACTGTGACATCCGCTGTGGGATGCGGTCCGTGCGGATTGAGAAGACAGATATCCTTTACTGCTTCCTCCATCTGCAGACGGTGTTCCACAGAACGGAACCAGACATCCAGTGCGTAGACATGATCCATCTTATCAGGATCTGTTTCTTTAATTGCATATCCATCCTGCTGCACGGAAGCGATGACTTCATATCCTTCTTCCTCACCGCCATAATAGCCATGATGTTCACCATTGAAAAGATAGCCGCCTCCGGTCTTTTCCAGACGTTCTTCAATGTCGATGATCTGTTCCCTGCTTAATGGGTGGTCATAAAGAACTTCATCGCCCATAAATGCCATTCTTCCGTTGGAGCAGATGAATCCATCCGCATATTCCGAGAAGAATTTCTTTACATAAGCAGGGTTTCTGCCGGTGCAGATAAAGACCTTATTGCCGGCTGCGCGAAGGACTTTGAGCGCTTCCTGCGCACTTTCAGGCACATCGGTTTTAATTGCGAGCGTGCCGTCGATATCAAAAAAGACAAGATTGTTCATAATAGTATTCTCCGATATCCACATTATATCTGGATGCAACGATTGTTTAAATGCATGTACGCAAAAAAGAAAAGACGATGAACGTCTTTTCTAAAGGGTATAGAGGACTGTTCTTTCATCATCAATGACTTTGCGGTAATTCATACCGTACCCGAAGCTGTATACATGACCTGCACTGTCTGTATATGCTTCATAGTCATCCGGTCTGTCTTCGCAGTGCGCTTCAATTGTCTCCATGTTCTTCGGCATCGCAAACGGCAGCAGTCCTGACGGTTCGGATTTTCCGCAAAGCAGTTCGAATACTGCATCATCCTGGATTCCGAAATGCATCAGAATTGCGTCGGACTGTCTTTCAAACTCAGAAACGACCATCGGTTTTTTCGCCGCAATCACGGTGATGACCGGCTTCCCGTTCATCTTCGCATATGTATCCAGTATCAGATCAAGATCTTCCTCGTTGGTCACGATTGAAGTCTTTCCTCTGTAGGAACGGTCGGCATCGTTTTCAAGCGGTTCGCCTTTTGCGATACTGGACGCTCTGGCAGTTTCAGCTGTATACGGTCTGTACTGCAATGAAATCGGAATGTATTCCTTTTTCTCAGGATCATATCCGTCACTGATGGGACTTCTGACAAAGACAACTGCAGCGTCTGCTTCCTCCGGATCGTCTGTCAGTCTGAAATACTTTTCTGCGGTTTTTGCGTTTACGGGGAGTTTCAGCTGTTCCGCGAATGTATTTCCAAACCAGTCTCTGCCGGCCTTGGTCTTCATTTTCGGGATATAGATTCTGCATCCTTCCGCCAGCGGAAGTGTTTTCTTTGTATTCTTCAGAAGCACTGCTGATTTTTTCTGTGCTTCATAGCCCATTTCGGTATATTCTGCACATCCGACTTCTTCTGAAGCTTTCATAGGATCTGTATAGGGGTTTTCATACAGTCCTGTACGGAAGATATTCAGAAGAATACGGTATGCGCTGCGGCGGATCCTCTTTTCAGCAGCTTCCTTTCCCATTTTTTTCTCCAGCATTGTATATGCTTCATACAGAGGAGACGGATCATTATTGCCGCCGAACTGATCAACACCGGCTTCCAGGGCAAGGGCATGACGTTCTGCGACTGTGAGTGTTTCGGTTCCCCAGCATTTGCCTGAGAATGTCGCAACTTCAGGACCGTGATCTGCTGTAATGCCCCAGTCGGTGCACACAACGCCGTCATAGTGATACTTTTCTCTCAGCAGATCATGAATGATGTAACGGCTGTAGCTGTTGCCTTTGTTTTCTCCGGCAGGATCCACATCATAGGAGATTGTGTAATACGGCATAACTGCGCTTGCATATCCTGTTTTTCCGTCTAACGCGAACGCACCTTCGGTAAACGGCTTCAGATGATTTTCGAAATTGCCTCCCGGATATACCGCATATTTGCCATAGCAGTAGTGCGCATCTCTGCCGCCTTCGCCGGTTCCGCCTCCCGGCCAGTGTTTGACCATTGCATTGACGCTTTGTGTTCCCCATCCGCTTTCCGTATCGGAGGTCTGGGTTCCGTCGACATATGCCCTTGCCATGTCAGTGCTCATTTTCACACTCGCGCCGAATGTGCCGTTATAGCGTCTCCATCTCGGTTCGCTGGCAAGATCAATCTGGGGAGACAGAGCAGTTGCGATACCGAGCTGTCTGTATTCTTTTGCCATCACTTCACCGAACTGACGGACAAGATCCGGATCGAATGTTGCCGCAAGACCGATTTCTTCCGGCCACTTGGAAATATCCGAACCGTTTCCCATATTGTATTCCGCATCGCCTTTTACACCATGGCGGGGATCTGAACACACATTGACCGGAATTCCATAGGGCTGTGTTTCGCAGTACTTCTGCATGTTGTTGACCCACTCTGCGCAGAGTTCCGCATTTTCCACAGAAGAAACCAGCACATGGCGGACGCCTTCCTGCAGGAATTTCTTCTGATCATCCGCAAGAGCGGAAACTTTTACACCGGCTTCCTCCAGTGTTTTTCCGTCATACAGATGAGCACCGAAGAGCTTTGCGTATTTATCATGTTTCATGACCGTCTGGTGCTTGGAGTAAAGCATCAGGCCTGCGATCTGCTCATAGTTCAGTCTTTCACTGAGATCTGCTGCCCTTTCTTCAGGAGAAAGACGGTGGTCTTCATACGGCTTCAGGACGCCGTCCTTTTCATAATTCTTGAATACTGTCCCGTCCTGTTCCAGGATCATTTCTTCATCAGCTGCCGCAAGGATTCTGCCGTCAGCCAGTTCGTATCTTGCGATACCGTCTTTCACCGTCTTTTTCATTTCTGTTCTCCTTATTTTAATGAACCGCCGTTTGTGGCGATCACTTCCTTATACCAGTCAAAGCTCTTTTTCTTTGTGCGCTTCAATGTGCCGTTTCCCTGATTATCCAGGTCAACATAAATGAAACCGTATCTCTTTTCCATATCACCGGTGCCGGCAGAGACCAGATCAATCGGTCCCCATTCGCAATAACCGATCAGATCGACACCGTCTTCAATTGCTTTCGCTGTTTCTTTAAGATGATCATTCAGGTACTGAATCCTGTCGTCATCCTGTATCATTCCGTTTTCAAATGTATCGTAGTCACCGTATCCGTTTTCCACAATGAACAGCGGTTTCTGATATCTGTCATACAGCCAGTTCAGGGAATAACGCAGACCTACAGGATCTACCGACCATCCGAATCTGCTGTATTGGAGGTATGGATTCTTCAGTCCGCTGAAGACATTTCCGTCCGTTGTCGGATAGTTTTCCGGATGAGCGGATTCTGTCAGTGACATGTAGTAGCTGAATGCGACATAATCAATCGGATACTGTTTCATCAGTTTCAGATCTTCTTCTGTGCGTTCCAGCTGAATGCCGTACTTCTTCAGATATGTTTCAAAGTAGTAGGGGTATTCTCCTCTGCTCATAACATCCAGGAAGAATACTCCTTTTTTGCGGTTCGCCGTAAATGTCTTCATGACATCATCCGGATCGCATGTTCTGGCATAGGTCGGAATGAAGGCGACCATTCCGCCGATCATAGCACCATCCATCATTTCATGTCCCATCTTCACCGTTTCCGCAATTGCGACAAACTGATGGTGGCATGCCTGGTAGACCAGCTGATATCTGTCATCTTCCGGCCTGAAGTGAATGCCGGTATGTATGGCGTATTCATGAGTTCCTTTTACGTCATTGACTGCCGCATTGATTTCGTTGAAGACAATCCAGTATTTCACACGGTCACCATATCGCTCAAAGAGCGTATGTACATACCGTTTGAACACATTGATCATTTCCCGGTTTGCCCAGCCGTTGTATTTATCCACAAGCGCTGCCGGCATTTCGAAGTGTGAGATTGTGATGACAGGCTCCATATGATTGCGGATCATTTCATCCAGCAGATCATCATAGAACTGAAGCCCCTCTTCATTAGGCTGTTCGTCATCTCCGTTCGGGTAGATTCTGCTCCATGCGATTGAGGCACGCAGGCAGCGGAATCCCATTTCTGCAAATAATGCAATATCTTCTTTGTATCTGTGATAGAAGTCAATTGACCTGTGGCGGGGATAGTATTTGTTTTCATCCAGCTTCAGCTGAAAGCCGGGCTTCCGGCTGGAGACGGTGCCGCCGGTAAGGAAATCCGCTACCGACAGCCCCTTTCCGCCTTCCCGGTACGCCCCTTCGCACTGATTTGCCGCGATGGCTCCGCCGAAGAGGAAGTTTTCCGGGAATTTATTCATTGCCGAGTGCCTCCGCGTCTTCTGCATCTGCCTGCTTGTCATATGCTTTGACGAACGGTGCGAAGATCAGAACATTGACTGCGAAGAGCACAAACCATACAACCGGTGCCTTCCAGTCCATTGTGGAGAGGAATGCGTTGATCGGTGAAGGGAGAGTTGCGACTGTTGCGACATATACTTTGTTCAGGAAGCCGGATGCCATTAACAGATAGGATACAGCTGTATTGAGAACAGTTGTGATCAGAACCGGGATGATCAGTGTGACATTCATAACCAGCGGAAGACCGAAGATCAGCGGTTCATTGATATTGAAGATGTTCGGTACCAGTGAAAGTTTGCCGAGGGATCTCAGACGTTCATTTTTGGAGAAGATCAGAACTGCAATCAGAATTGCTTCAAACATGATCTGTGTACCGAAGATGGACTTCCAGGAACCTGCAAGAACTGCTGTTCCGACTGTGCCTGCTTCAACAGCTGCTGCGTTAGCGGCGAGATTTGCGGACTGGATCGGACCGATGAGGGAAGCGACCATAGCGGCGCCATGGATTCCGAAGAACCAGAAACCGATTACCAGGAGATTGATTACAACAACAGAACCGAGGGAATCCGTGAAGCTGAGCAGCGGAGAAATCAGATTCTGAACAAGTGAGACAAGACCGAATCCGAGAGCAGCTGTAACTGCTTCATTGAGTGCAACGAAGATGATGAGGTTGATTGCCAGTGGGAACAGGTAATCGAATACTGCAACAATATTGGGAGGAACGCTTGCGGGCATCTTGATTTTCGGACCGTGCTTGATATACCAAGCTGTAATTTCAACTGTTCCGAATGCGAGGAGGATACCTGCGAACATGCCCTGTGCGTCAAGCTGTCCCAGAGGGATGCCCCATCCCAGTTCACTCTTGACAGGAGCACCTGCGATAACCAGGAATGTGAAGAGGGAGATGATCGCGGAGTAGCTTGCCTTGATGCCTTTTTCCTTGGAGAGACTGTAGGCAATTCCGAATACTGCATAGAATGAAATCATTCCGAGTGTCAGATTATAAGGTGTTCTTAACAGCATCGAGGAAGCACCCCATGCCTTCCAGGCTGCTAAGAATCCGGTTGTCACAGTTGCCGGTACCGGCGGGAACATCATGATCATGATGATGCCGCCGAGAAGTGTAAACGGCAGTGTGAACATCATACCTTCTCTGAGTGCTTTCATGTGCGGTTCGTTGGACAGAGTCGATGCGATTCTGCCGACGCTGTTTTCAAGTACATCTCTTAATTTGTCGAGCTGATTCATTTGTTTACCCCTTTCAAGCTTTCTGCTTACACTCTCAAGTTTAATCAGGATAAAAAAACCTGCATTTTTCCTATTTCCTATGTGTTAGGAAACAGAGAGGAGATGCAGGTTGATGCGGTTTATTTCATTGAGCGGGAATACGATCAGACTGAATTCAGTATATTCTCTTCCGTCATATGCAAATGGTTCTTTCACTGAAAATGCATATTCTTTCAGATGATTGGCAGAAATCAGCGGGAATGTGATCACCAGCTCATTTCCTTTAGGAAAGCAGATAAAAGACTGATAAAGATTCTTTTCGATATATTCAAAATCCAAAGATCCGATTTCCTGATTCACATACAGTTTCCTGATCTGATCCAGTACTGCCGCTTCAAAACTTACAGACCTTTCCATCGATGAATATGCGATCACCTCTTTATGGTCAACCTGGATTCTTCTGCGGATCGTTTCGATTGTCTGTTCCGTTACGGTTCTTCCGATGATGATAACCGGGACATCCGGTCTGTACAGAGGTTCTGTAGAGATCACACATTCACACGAAGGATGGATCCGCTCAAACGCATAGTGGGACATTGTATCCTGAACTGCAATTTCCTGCATGAAAGCACCGGTGATCTTATCACGGATTTCTTCTGCCACCCATGGACTGGCATCTGTAACAATCACTGCTTTCATAGCCGGACGGATCAGGGCTCCCTTGAGAGAAACGGATAATACCGCAGTATCGCTTTTGGTAAGTCTGATGTCCGGGAATTTTTTCTCCATGTAATATTTCAGGATCTGCGCCAGATAATAGCAGTCCGGATCGTGATCGAAAATCTCATGTTTTCTGTGGACTTCAAAATAATAATGACGGCGCTGACGGAAGACAATTCTCTCCATCTCGAGTTTCATCATTGTCTCTTTTTTCAGGGCAATGCCGAATTTCTTCAGCAGCAATGCATATTCCTGATAGCATTCTTCTGTTTCCCGGGAAATATGAAGAACCGGATGATTCAGATATTCTTTTGCGGCAAGCCTGTTCTGAAGATAGATATAATCATCCTCTTCCAGCAATTCAAATATCCGGTCCTTCTCACACAGCATCTTCTTCAGCTTCAGACCGTATTCATTCAGTTCGCCTTCCTGCGGCTCAATCCGAAATCCCTGTTTGTTTCTCTGATAGCTCAGGGCGATATCCACCGCAAACCCGTAAACACTGTCTCCGATCAGATCAAATCCGCACTCTGCGGAATACTCCATGATCACGCTGCTGAGAAAATCAATGACATTCCAGAAAGATTCATCACCGGTGATAAAACGGGAATATTTGATTTCCAGCATGACATTGCGCCGCTGGGTATAAACGCCGCTGATCACGGACCTGCAGTCTGATTCTGTCCCTGAAATTGAATATACATTGTTTTCTTTCCGCAGTTTAAGAAATGTTTTCTTATTCAGAAGATTCTCCAGAGCTTTCAGATTACCGTATACAGCTGAAGGCGATATGTAAAACAGATCTTCAATATCGGTGCTGCTGTATTCATTTCCGAACAGCATGCTGTACATGAGATAGACAACACGCTCGTTGGATGTCTGCGGAAGTTCGAAATCCATTCCTTCCGAAATCTTTTCAATCACCTTTTCCCTGCGCAGTTTCAGACTGTTCTCTTCACTCAGGAAATAGCCGGCTTTTTTATCCGCACTGATTCTGACATCGAATTCATCCAGATATTCATTGATTGCCTGAATATCATTTCGGACAGTCCGCGATGTGACATGATACCGGTCTGCAATTTCATGGCCTTTTACCGCCTTTGAATGCGAGAGAAAATTCATCAGTATTTCAATCTGTCTTCTTTCAAGCATGCTTTCATATTAACACTGTACAAAGTCATCACGCCATGTAAAAAGTCTCCCGCAGGAGACTTGATTATCTTGCCCTCTTCCAGGTGCTTCTGGAAAGAAGAATTAACATCGGATAGATTTCCAGTCTGCCTGCCAGCATGTCCGCTGTCAGAACCAGTTTCGAGAAATCGGAATATCCGCTGAAGTTGCATGTCGGTCCGACCTGGGCAAGACCGGGTCCGATGTTGTTCAGTGTTGCCATGACTGCTGTGAAGTTTGTTTCAAAGCTGAAACCGTCCAGAGAGATCACAAGAACACTGATGATGACAATAATCACATATGCCACAAGATATGCGTGCGTGTTGTGAAGAATGTGCTCATCAATCGGTCTCTTGTTCACACAGATGGCACGCACTTCCGAAGGATGCAGTGAAGTATGAATGTTTCTTCTGAGGCTTCTCCATAACAGAAGCAGACGGATCTGCTTGAAGCCGCCGCCGGTGCTTCCGGCACAGGCTCCGCAGAACATCAGCAGCACAACAATTGCTTTGGAGAATGATGGCCAGAGATCGAAGTCTGTTGTCGCATATCCGGTTGTCGACATAAGTGTGCCGACTGTAAATGCGCTGTGGCGGATTGTTTCCTCCAATGTGCTGTAGAGCGGACGGACATTGATCACGATCAGTGTTGTTGCGACAAATACCATCGCCCAGAAGAGCTTGAATTCTTCATCGCCGAATGCCGCTTTGAATTTCTTCAGAAGAATCAGATAGTAAACCGAGAAGTTGACCGAGAACAGCAGCATGAACAGAGTTGTGACGTACTGGATATACGGACTGTAGCTGGCGAAGGAATCATTCAGCAGTCCGAAGCCGCCGGTACCGGCAGTGCCGAATGCCAGACAGCAGGAATCGAAGAATGAAAGACCGCCGAGCTTCAGAAGAATAATATTGATCACGGTAAGACCGGTGTAGATCCAGTACAGAATCTTGGATGTATCCTTGATTCTCGGCACCATTTTGCCTACAGCAGGACCCGGTGATTCCGAACGCATGATATGCAGACCGAATCCCTGGTTCTTTCCTGAAAGGGAAACAATTGCCATCAGGAAGACAAGAACACCCATGCCTCCGACCCAGTGCGAGAAGGATCTCCACCAGAGAACGCCCTTCGGCAGGATTTCCACATTCTTCAGTATTGAAGAACCGGTTGTGGTAAAACCGGAAACCATTTCAAACAGCGCGTCCACATAGCTGGGGATTGCCCCGGAAAGATAGAACGGCAGACAGCCTAAGGCACCGAGCAGAATCCAGCTGATTCCGGTGGTGACCAGGCCTTCTCTTGCGTAGAATCTGCGTCCGTCCGCTTTCCGGCTGATCAGGAACATCACTCCTGCAATCGCAAGAATGATTCCCATGCTCATGAAGAATGCAAGCATCGATGCATGTTCATGAAGGAACAGGCTGATCAGAGCCGGCGGCAGCATCAGTGCCGCTTCCACCAGAAGTATGTACGCGAAGATGCGCATCATCATTCTGAGATTCATGACAGACCATCCTCAAAGATATCGTTGAGCTGTGAAATCTTGGAATCACGGTTGGTAATGACGACAACCGTATCGCCTTCCTGGAAAATCGATTCACCGTTCGGGATTTCCGTATGTGTTCCGTGTGTGATCGAAACGATAAGAGCATTCTTCTTTGTCTTCACATGTTTCAGCTTTTCACCAAGATGTCTTGTGTCATGATCAGCACGGAACTCAATCGCTTCAATTCTGCCGTCCGCAATTCTGTGAACGGAAAGTGCCGCTCCGGTCTTTGTCTGCATCGCTCTGACATAGCGGACAATATGCATTGTGCATAATTCCTTCGGGCAGATGACAGAACCGATCGGCATGTTTTCGATCAGATCGCCGTCATTGCCCCGGCCAAGCTTTGTGACAATGTTCGGCACATTGTGCATGTGGGCGTAAAGCGAAGTAACGATGTTCAGTTCATCCATACCGGTCAGAGATACCGATGCGTCATAATCGCCGATGTCTTCACTGTCCAGAGTGGAACGGTCGGAAACATCGCCGTGGATAATCGTCGAGTACGGAAGCTGTTCCGCAAGTTCACGGCATTTGTCTGCGTCAATTTCGATAATGCTGGTGGCGATATGGGACTTATGCAGTTCTTCTGCCAGATAATAGGAAATCTTGCCCCCGCCGGCCATGATGACATGGTTGACCGGCATGTTGATAATGCCGAGATGAATCAGCATTTCATGAAGCTGATCCGGTGCGCCTGTCACAAACAGACGGTCATCTTCTTTGATCACAAAGTTTCCGTCCGGCATAATCGCTTCCCCGCCGCGCAGAACAGCGGCGACAAGCACCTGGGAGCGGGTGACGCCGGACAGGGATTTCAGCTGGATGTTGATCAGTCTTGAACCTTTGAATACTTTCAGTTCGACGATTTCAACTCTCGCCTTGGCGAATGTTTCACGTTTCAGGAATCCGGGATATTTCAGCAGTCTGGCAATTTCCTGCGCAGCCTGCAGTTCCGGATTGATGACAAGGGAAAGCGCGAATACATCACGCATGGAACGGGCCTGTTCAACATATTCCGGATTGCGGATTCTCGCGATCGTATGGATATTGGGGTTCAGTGCTTTTGCGGTAATGACAGCCAGCAGGTTGACTTCATCCGCATTGGTCGCCGCAATCAGAAGGTCCATATTCTGAACGCCCGCTTCTTCCAGCACCGCCTTGGAAGCGCTGTTTCCCTGCAGTGTGATGACATCATACATTCCCACCGCGTCTTCAAGTACGCGGCTGTTCATGTCAATCAATGTAATATCATGGCCTTCGCTGGAAAGTTCATCAGTCAGAGCACGGCCGACTTTGCCTGCTCCGGCAATCAGTATTTTCATAACTATGTCCTCAAAATTTCAATATGCCTTCTCATTGTAGCACCGCAATAAAAAAAGGCAAAACTGCCTTTTTCGGATCTTAGCCGCGTTTGGAAAGAATCGGCTTGAGAAGCTTCATGAACTTATCCCAGTAAACAGGGAATGCGTCATATCCTCTGAAGGTATATTCTTCATTCTCATTGACGATTACACTGAGCTCCCATTCCTCATCAGTTGCGATTTCTCTTCCGTCATTGACCGGAATATATTCCTTGTCCCAGTCGTTGACATAAACTTTGTTGAAGAGTTCTTTGCGGAACTTGTCCCATTCTTCCTTTGTCAGCATATCTGCATACTTATCCAGACCGCCTTCAATGGAGTCATAGATTTCATACAAACATACGTCGCCGTCCTGACCCATACGGAGTCTGAGGGAACCGTTGATCAGATCGCCATAGCGGAATCTCAGACCTGAACATGCCTCAATCATGGGTACAGCATCATCTGAATACGGAACACGTCCGAAGTCCGTCAGACAGCTTGCGCATCTGTAGAATCCTTCGACTCTGCTGACTTCTTTGGAGCCGCAATGCGGGCATTTAGGTAAACTAGCCATATATTATTTTCCTCCGGTATTATTCCATCAGTATCATACAATATCTGACTTCTTTTTTCCCTGTATTTTCAAAACAAATTCGTTGTATCGACCGTTAAATCCGCATGTTTCTGCACATCGCAGGAAGAAAAATAGAGTTCTTCATAAGGAATCCACTTTTCTTCAAATGCTTTTACCTTATCCGGATTCCGTTTCCTGATTCTTTTAAGCTGTGTGTCCTTCTCTGCTGTCACAAAAACAGTCAGATCATAATACTTTCTCAGAGACGGATGATGGCTGTAACTTCCTTCGATCACAGTCATTTTTGCGCCGTCCGCCGTTTTAATATCATCTGAAATCCGCATTGTATTGCAGTCAAACGGATGATAGCTCACTGTCTCTCTTCTGCTCAAAGGAATCAATACTTCTTCAAGAAACCGTTCATGATCCACATTCTCTCCCGGCGTGGCATAGCGCTTTGCGGTTCTTTGTTCAGGACGGAGAAAGAAGTCATCCATATGCACAAGAGACGCGCCTGTTTTTTCCGCAATCAGCTCCCCGAGCGTGCTTTTCCCGGATGCGCATCTGCCGTCCAGCGCAATCATGCAGTGACCTTTCTGACAGAAAATTTCTTCCATCTTTTCTATAATATTTTCAGCTGTATTTTCCATATCGCTATTGTACATGAAAAGGCCCCTGCCGGGACCTTCTCACGATTGATTTATTATAAGGGGATAGAATACACTGATGACTGCTAAGGGGGAGCAACCATTCAGGGCAGATTCCCATCTGCACGATTATAATAGCAACCGACCATCGGTCAATTATGTAAATATTATGTTAAATTATGTGATAGTTTAAGATCCGCAGAATCAATACGGGGGAATCAGGCTATCAGTATTCACTGGCTATGGCTGTATACCTTGTTTCTCTTACCGTCGCAATCATTTTCTACCTGATGACATCAATCAGCCGCAAAAACAGGAATCTGCTTCATGAAAAGTATCAGAATGACTTATATTCCAACCAGAAGATTCTGTCCATGCAGACAGAACAAGCAAGAAATGAACTGTATGCGATCCGCCACGACCTGAAGCATCTTGTCAGATTGCTATCGGATAAAAAAATGAATATAAAAAATGAAGAGATCCGTCAAGTTATACGCGCATATGAAAATATGGCTGATCAGTATCCGATCCCAGCACAAACACCTTCTGAAATCATTAATTCCGCTGTCAATATGAAACGGTTTGAAGCACATGAAAAAGGCATTGATTTCAAAATCATTTATTCCTTCCGGTATCCGCCGGCTGTCGCTGATGATGATATGTACCTGATTCTGGTCAATCTACTGGATAATGCAATTGTTCATATTGGCTCCGGAAAACGCATTTCAGTTACAATTAAAGACCTGGATGATTATATGGGTATCCGGATATCCAATTCAGTGGATTATCCGAACCGAAAGCACAGTTATCTGACCAGAGAGAGCTGGGAGTCTTCTCATGGATTCGGCATTTCTACTGTAAAACAGATTCTTGCTAAATATGATGGAATTGCTGTATTTACAATTGAAGACGGAGAATTTCTGGCATTGCTGAAAATTCCGAATATTCTTAACGAAGAGTATAATCAGAAAATTCAGAAAGCTTCATAAATGTTTTCTGCTGCTGATATCATCTCCTCAAAAAATGGACAGTCTGCCTTCTGTTTCAGACAGAAAGCGCACTGTCCATTTGAATTCAATGCTGTAAAAAGTTTATTACTTTACGGTGATTCTTCCTTCCGTATTCCGATAGGAATCGGGAATGGTACCGAGATGGCGGCAGTATTCGATCAGAGACTGAACATCCATCGGCCCGCTTTCAACGATTCTTTCGCAGTCTTTAAATGCCGTATGTCCGTCACCGCCGTTGAATAACGCATAATCAAGAGAGGCAACTGTATATTCTGCGGCAGGGTCCAGCGGTACATATTCCCCACCCTTCAGAATCATGACATCACTGACTCTTCTCTTTCCTTCAATGCCGGTCATCATTCCGTTTTCATCCACAATCACACCGGATTCAATGGATGTGTCAATTGTATATTTCAGACCCGATACCTGCATGAATCCTCCGAATTCACCGACCGGATTTCCGTCAAAGGATGTAATTGACTGTGTTTCCTTTGCGCCGAATTCAAGCGCATCCAGGATCTGCTGGCCGGTGCATTTTACAGAGGCAACCGCATTGGAGAACGGGAATACATCCAGAAGATTTCCATATGTCACATCACCTGTGCTGACCGCTTTACGCACGCCGCCTCCGCCCACCATTGCGGCATCGGTTTCCATCACATAGCGGATAGCATCTGCCGCAAAATCTCCGGCTGTGGTTTCCCTGTTTCTGACCAGACGCAGTCCTTCTTCATCCGCAATCGGCAGATCAAATGCGGTTTCTGTGATTTTTTCACTCAGCAGTTCCGTCAGTTCCTCATCTGCTTTTTTGATTTTTTCGGCAATCTGTTCATCTTCCCTGTCATATTCAGAAACCAGAAGCGTGTCCATGGTTCCGTCTGTACCGATGATCAGCTCACCGATGTTTGCCATCTTTGTGCCGACTGAAGAAAGAATTACATCTTCCCCATCTGCATTTGGATAGCGATCGCCGATGATCACAGAATGGGAATGTCCGTCCAGCACTGCATCGATGCCCCTTGTGTGATGAATCAGGGAAACGCTGTCATTGGGGCTGTCTTCAATCGTGGAGCCAAGATGGCTTAAAGCAATAACATACCGCGCGCCTTTGCTTCTTGCTTCATCGACTGTTTTCTGTACCTGTTCCGCAAGTCTCATGCCGTCATCACTGTTATAGAAATCAAAAACGAACTCCCCGTCTTCCATAAAGTAGGAAGGTGTAGATGACACAAGAACAGAAGGTGTCAGGATACCGATGAAAGCAACTTTTGTGCCGCCGAAATCCTTCATGAAATATGCCGGCGTATCCTTGAAGATATTTTCCTTCTTTCCTGTATAGTTCACATTGCATACAGTGATCTGCGGCAGTACCTGCATCAGTTCGCCCAGTCTTTCCGTACCGTAGTCAAATTCATGATTTCCGATTGTGATGACATCATAGCCCATATCAGCCATCAGTTCCGCAATAATACTGCCGCGTGAAATTGTTCCGTATGTACCGCCCTGCAGATAATCTCCGCAGTCCGCAAGCGCCACATATTCATGTTCCGCCATTGTATCATTGACCAGTGCCTTAAGTTTTGAAAAGCCCAGGTTGTCACTGACACCGCAATGGACATCGCTGGTATAGAAAATATAAATGTCATCCGTTCTTGTTTCGGCTTCTTTCTGATCTTCCGGCTGTTTCGCGCATGCGGCAAGACACATAAGAATCAGAACCATCATCAGTTTCATCAGCTGTTTCATACTTTTCCTCTTTTCTTTTCCAGTTCCAGGAGATATTGTTTCCGATCAATTCCGCCTGCATATCCTTTCAGACTCCCATCTGTCCCAATGACTCTGTGACATGGAATCATAATGGAAATGGGATTATGACCGACCGCGTTTCCGGCTGCCTGGGCAGACATCCTTAGTTTCCCTGTTTTCAGTGCAGCCCTTTCTGCTATTTCCTTATAAGTCACAGTTTCTCCATACGGTATCTTCATTAATAAGTCCCATACCGTAAGCTGAAAAGCTGTTCCTTTCGGACGCAGAGGCGGAAGGAAGCCTGGAATCTGCCCGCTGAAATACTGATCAAGCCAAAGCTTCACTTCCGCAAATACCGGAAGATCCTTTTTTTCGATTGCTTCTGTACAGGAAGCCATAAAGTATTTCTGTCCCTCAAACCAAAGCCCCGTAAGCGCTGTTCCGTCTGAGACCATTGTAATCATGCCGAGCGGCGAATCGTATTTATTCAGATACATCATAATTCAATACACAAATATATGCCGATTATTTTTTGTGTCCTGCAGAAATCGGACATAGCTTTTCGATCAGTGCATCCTGCAGAACCTGCGAAAAATTAATGTTGTTTTTTATTGCAAGATCATTCAGCCACTCCGGAATTGTAAGAGTCTTTTTGATCGCTTTCGTTTTAAATCTTTTTGCATACCCAAGGCTGTCACATGTTATAAGCATTACAAGATCATTCTGATGATCGCGCACCACAAAATCCATTTCGGATGGAGATGGAATACTGCGCTCATATATATCATCTGTCTGATCCAGATACAGGCTCATAGCCTCCATTGCCATTTCATAGGTCTCCTCTATTGTATTGCCCTGTGCAAAACAGCCCGGTAGACCCGGAAATTCGACCCAAAAGCCCGGATTTTCATGGTGGAATACTGCAGGATAACTGACTGCTGTCATAAAAGCCTCCTCTTTGAAAGGATCCAGACAGGATTATTTTAATCCTGCCTGTTTCAGAACAGCCTGCTCCAGGCCCTTCTTCAGATCCGTTGGGTGATAAAGAACGATAACAACTTTGCCGGTCTCCGGATTCATCAGTTTCCGATGCGAACCGCTTGCGGAAACTTCATAAAACCCATGCCGCTTAAGAAGTTTTATCATTTCCTCAGGCGTCATAGGCATAATGTTTTCCCACTTATCACAAAGCAATTTTAGCACGTGTTAATACGTGTCATAAAATGAGCATGTATGAATTATCTGATCACTTTGATAAACTGTTGTTAAGAAATCGGAGCAAATCTTATGAATAAATTCAAAACAGTCATAACCGGTGTGATCGGTGCCGGCGCAATCAGTGACGCTTATCTTGTGAATTTAACCGGTCAGTTTTCTCCATATATTCATGTTAAGGCAATCGCCGCAAATCATATTGAAAATGCGCAGAAGAAAGCGGAAAAATACGGTGTCCAGGCATGCACAGTCAATGAACTGCTTGCCGATCCGGAAATTGAAATGATCATTGTTCTGACACCGGTCGGTTCGCATTACAAACTGATCAAAGACGCTTTGAATGCAGGCAAACATGTCTACACTGAAAAGACCATCACTGTTGATTCAGCTGAGGCTGAAGAGCTTCTTCACCTGGCAGATGAAAAGAATCTTTATCTCGGTTCTGCGCCGGACACATTCCTGGGCAGCTGGGCATCGACCGCAAAGAAGGCAATCGAAGACGGCATGCTTGGGGATATCAACAGCTTCAGCATTTCCATCAGCCGCAATAACGATCTGTTAACAGGCATGTTTCCATTCTTACGGCAGCCCGGTGCCGGTATCCTGCGCGATTATTTTGTCTATTATCTGACTGCTCTGGTTGATCTGCTTGGTGAAGCGGAAGAAACAGCCGCATTTGTAAAAGCGCCATATCCTTCCAGAACCTGCATCTTCCCGACTTCACCGGACTATGGAAAAGAAATCTCCACTCCCAATGAAGCGGTTCTCACAGCCATCCTGCGCTTAAAGAACGGAATCACCGGAACGATTCATGATGACAGTGAAACATATGCGCTTGACCGTGCTGACTTTGTCATCTATGGAAGAAAAGGAATGTTAATCCTTTCCGATCCGAATCAGTTCGGAGGAACCGTTTACTTCCGGGCCGCAATGCCGAAGGATTTTGCCAATCCCGAACCTCCCGTCGCATTGGAGCCGGTGAATGAATATTCATCCAACTGCAGAGGAATCGGCGCAGCCGATATGGCAAAAGCCATCCGCTCTGGCACAGAGCATCGTGCTTCCGGAATGCTTGCACTGCATGTATTGAAAATCCTTGAGGCAATGGAGCGCAGCGGAGCTTCATCTAAATTTGAAACAGTATGATTCCAAAGAGCACTGCGGTGCTCTTTTAATATGAAAGATGCGATTCAAATGTATAATACCTGCATACAGAAGGAGAAACATATGCGGAGTGTGAAAGTAAGAAACCTGACAATCGGGGAAGGAATTCCTGCCGTCTGTATTCCCATATGCGGAAAAAACAAAGAAGAAATTCTTCAGGAAACAGCAGCTGCCATTGCGTGTGACTGCGACCTGATTGAATGGAGAGCAGACTGGTTTGAAGACTGCCTGAAGGAAGACTGTGTTTTATCTGTACTCAAAGATATCCGCTCCCGTCTGAAGGATATACCGCTTCTTTTTACATTCCGTTCTTTTGAAGAAGGCGGAAAAAGAGAAATATCTTCTGAAGAATATGTTTCACTTATATCCGCTGCCATAAACAGCGGAATGATTGATCTGATTGACATTGAACTGTTCAAAGGAAAAGAAATTGTCACGGATCTGATTTCAAAGGCACACAGCCATCAGGTAAAGGTCATTCTCTCGAATCACGATTTTGAAAAAACGCCATCCAGAGAAGAAATCATTGCCAGACTCTGCGAAATGCAGAAACTGAACGGGGATATCACAAAGAGCGCAGTGATGCCGCAATCCGATCAGGATGTATTCATTCTTCTTGAAGCTGCGTCAGTCATGAAAGCTTCATATGCGGACCGCACATATATGGCCAGCCCCATGGCTTCAAAAGGAACCGCACGCAGGATCTGCTGTGAACTCTACGGTTCCTGCATCACATTCGGCAGCGGAGCACAGGCATCCGCACCGGGTCAGATCAACGCGTCCGATCTGAAAACAATTCTCAGTCTGATTCACAAATCCATCGGATAAATATAAAAGCTTCTGCTTCCATCGCCTGTGATATTGAATTATGCTGAAAACGGAGGTGGAGATATGTCAAAGCTGCTGAATGATCCGTTTTCCTTCATCATACTGTCCCTGCTGGCGATCGGATGTATTTATACAATTTACTACCAGGTCAGGGTCAGAAGAAGCGGAATTGAAACAAATGCTGAAGTAACACAGATTGTGGAAAAAGAAATTGCAGGGAGAGTTTCCGTACGCAGCATCGAATATGATATTCATGTTTCCTATATCACAGAAGACGGACGGCGCATGGAAGGAATCCTGTCCAATCCGAACGCTCCGTTTACCGTCGGTGAAAGAATCCGGATCAGATATGTCCGCAATCATCCTGAACTTCCTGTCTATGTCGGCAAATATTAAAACCGGACATCTGTCCGGTTCATGAGGAGCTTATCCGGCTCCTTTTATTTTTATGTCTTTCAGGCCTGGCCGTCCGATTCTGTAAACAGACTGATCAGCCAGTCGCTGTTGATGCGCGGAAACGATGTGTTTTCCGCTTCATAGCGGTCGCTCTGCGCACGGATTTCCTCTTCCAGCATCGCGGTCGGAATCAGGAAGGAGAGTCCTTTGTCATCTGTGCGTACATTGATTTTCATGACGCCGTCTTCGGTCTTCTGATACTCAACCGATGTGACATCCGCCGGGTTGCCGTTGCGGCTGTCAATGAATTCAATGAAGCTGTCATACTTTGCCAGCTCTGCGACGATGTCGCTGACACCGTCCTCGAAGATCTGGATCTTTTCCGTGAATTCCTGGATTGTTCCGCATCTGCGCAGTGTATATCCCTGCTGATCCAGAGGCTTTGCAAGGGATGCCAGGGCATCTGTCGCTTCCTCATTGGAAAGCCAGATCAGGAATTTCTTTTCCGGATCGGAATAGACAAGCGGATTCTGGATCATGAAGTCCGTCTTGCAGTGAGGACAGGAATGGCGGAAGAGATCTCCGCTCAGGCTGCGCTCTCTTAAATCCGGATCGCTCTGCGCATTGACGCTGTCATAGACTGTGATTGTGAAGTCCCTTCCGCAATAGGGACATTTGTATTTGATATCATGTGATGTGCTCATAGGTTCTCCTGTTAATTGCGCAGTGCAATTCCGTTGAATGTGATACCGTACCGGTTCATTTCCTGAATGATTGTATCACGCTGTTCCATCTGATCCTTCGTCAGGTTTTCACCTGCATAAAGAATAAACAGATGGCATTCCCCTTCATAGATATAGGGAACAGCCCACACCGGATCATCCAGATGCGCTCCGGTTTCTTCCGGCGGCTCCTCTTCCATCGTTCCGATCAGGAACGGGCCTCTGACGCCGGTGATTCTCATTTCATATTCCTCGATCGTCTGACCGACCGTAAATCCTGCAAGAACAATATCCGGGAACGCCGGATCCCTTAACTGATCCAGACGGGGATCCAGTCTGGTTGTCAGAAGATCTTCATCCGTACCCTGATCCATCATTTCCAGAAACGGGACATTCTTTGCGATCATCTCAAAATCGGGTTCCGCGATTCTGGCTTCCTGCTGATAAACCTGATCAACCGTAAATGTGCCGAGCATTTCCTTCTGGTCCAGTCCTCTGGTGCATGTTTCCCATGTCGGTCCGATCGAAAGGACATTGAATTCCAGATATCCGTCCGCCGCGCAATAGCAGGAACATAACGCATAGCAGTCATCTTCATGAACATCGATCTTATCGCTCAGCTGATCGGTCAGCACGTCAGCCTCGATCGTAATGTACTGGTGATAGTATTCTGTAAATCTGTATTCTTCCAGTCTCATTTTCCCCTCCCTTCTGAAATATAGAAATTAAAAAGCAGGTTCTCTTTCGGGAACCTGCCTGTAACCGCTGATCAGCTTCAGTCTCTTCTGTTTCCAAGGATCTGCAGAACCTTGAGGAAGATGTTGATGAAGTCCAGATAGAGCTGGAAAGCAGCGTAGACGGCAAGGTTGGAACGCATTGTTCCGTCTGTACCCGTACCATAATAGAACTGCTTAATCCTCTGCATGTCAAATGCTGTGATCGCAAGGAACAGTCCGAGTCCGATATAACCGATGAACAGGCTGTTGCGCAGTGCCGGAATAAACAGTGAAATAACTGTCATGATCACCAGTGCGAGGAGGCCGCCCATGAGCAGTCCGCCGAATCTGGTCAGATCAACATTGGTAGTATAGCCGATAATTGCGCAGCATGCGAACAGAACTGCCGCAAACAGGAATGCTGTAAAGATTGTGGAGATTCCATAGGCTGCCGGCAGGAAGCTGAATGTGACGCCGGTCAATGCGGAATAGACAAAGAACAATGCGGTGCATGTGCCGGTTGAGAACCGGGTGATTCCCGCGCTCATCGCAATCGCGATGCCCAGTTCCGCAATCAGCAGAATCCAGGAGACAAACGGGAAGGAGACAAGCAGCTGGTATGCGAAGCCGCCGCTGGAGAATGAGAGGTATCCGAGGAATGCGACCAATGCGGTTACGCCGACACCGGTTGCCATGATCGCGAATACTTTTCTGACATATGCATTGAGTGTTGTGCCGCTCTCATATGTATATGCAGCACCCGGACGATTGAATTCACTCATAGTTAATTACCATCCTTTCTTGTTACATGCGGCAATATTTACCGCTTAACTATATAGTAATCACATTTGACCGAAAGTCAAATTTTCCGCTTCATCCTTAATATCTTCCGGATTCTGCGGCTGCCAGCTTTCCACAAAGCTCTGCAGTGCCGGAGACTTTGTGACAATCACCTTGTCTTTTCTTCCGTTTGTGCAGTCAAGATGAATGACTGCCTTGGCTGCGGCAGGGTTGGACGATTCCAGATAAACCTGTTCCAGAATATCCTTTGTCCAGATCTGATATCCGGTTCCTCTTTTTGAAAGAAACCAGTGTTCCGATCCGGCTGTGTCTTTGGATAATGTGCGGATCTGCTCATTGTTCATCGGACCGCTGAGCCTTTCCAGCGAGCGGACACGCCTTGCGATGGCATTGCTTTTGCGCATGCTTAAGAGAACCGCAAGAAGAGCACAGACAGCACTGCAGCCCAGCTGCAGAACCATCGGTCTGAAAAGACCTCTGTCAATGGCTAGAAACATCGAAAGCAGATTGATCAGCAGCGCGATGACGCTTCCGGTCAGAATTCCTTTGCCGGCAGCTTCCGCGATGATGTTCCGGTTGATCTTTTTCAGGTAGTTCATCGGTAGTCCCCTCCTGTATTCTTCCATTCAAGAATTTCATCCAGAATGCGCTCTGTGTCTTTGGCGTCGCTGATGTCAAACCAGTGCACCGGCATCTGATGGTTCAGCCATGTGTACTGTCTTTTGGCAAACTGTCTGGAATGTTTCTGAATCTCTTCCTTCACTTCATCCGCGCTCATATTCCCCAGGAAATACGCCTGCCATTCTTTATAGCCGATTCCCTTCATTGCGGGAGAATCAAATGTACATCCGTTTTTCAGCAGTCCTTCCACTTCTTTTTCAAGACCTGCTTCAAACATCATTTCCACTCTGCGGTTGATTCTTTCATACAGCTTCTGTCTGTCCATCGTGCAGCCGGCAATGAATGTGTCATAGATCATTTTATGGGACTGTTCCGCTTCGATTTCACTCTGCGGCTTTCCTGTTCTTGCGGCAATGGTCAGTGATCTGAGCAGTCTTCTGCGGTTGTTTGGATGAATCTTCTGCGCCTGAACCGGATCGGATTCCAGCAGTTTTGCATAGAGCTCCTCATTGGTGAAAGCTTCCAGGCTTTCGTCCGCAAAGGTTCCGGATTCCTCATTGAATGTATAGTCATAAAGACATGATTTCAGATACAGACCGGTACCGCCGCAGATAATGCTCATCTTTTCATTTGTGTCGATGACATGTCTTGCCATCTTCTGAAAATCAGCAGCGCTGTAGGATTCATTGGGATCCATGATATCAATCAGATGATGCACAATCCCTTCTGTTTCCTCTTCCGTCACCTTTCCCGAGCCGATATCAAATCCCCGGTAGACCTGAATGGAGTCGCCGCTGATGATTTCCGCATCGAGCATCTTTGCGGCTTTGATGGAAAAGGATGTTTTGCCTACCGCAGTAGGACCGGCAATGACCAGAACCTTCTTCATCGCAGGAACTCCTTTGTCAGTTCCTTTTCATCCAGAATCACGAATGTCGGTCTGCCGTGCGGGCAGTGATACGGATTCTCGCATAAGGAAAGCTGATGAACAACCTCTTTCATTTCATCCATCGTTAAAGAACGGTTGAAGCGGATGGAATGATGGCATGCCATCGTCGCGATCCGTTTCTTTTCCATTCTGGTATAGCGGGATTCTCTTTCATTTTTGAACTGGTCCAGCACATCTTCAAGGAACGGGACTTCTTCAATCTCGCTCATCCATGCCGGAACGCTGTGCACCGCAAGCGTATCCGGTCCAAACGGTTCAAATGTGATATGCAGGTCAGCTGCGGCTTCATTCAGTTCATCCACCCTTCTGACCAGATCATTGGACGCGTGAACCGTCAAAGGAACCAGGCAGTCCATCATCACCGGATTCTGATTCAGCTTCTGACAATATTCTTCATAATGAACACGTTCCTGTGCCGCATGCTGGTCAATGATCGCAAGGCCTTCCTTAACAGCGCAGAGAATGAATTTTTCATGGAACTGTCCGATGACATCCATGTGCGGGAATTCCTGTCTGACGGGTGTATATTCCGCTTCCGGTTCTTTGATCTGCTGCTGTGTGATTCCTTCCATCACTGCACGGTCAGCTTCCGCTTCTTTGCGGATGGCTTCATAAAGATCCTGCTTCTCCTGCACGGAAGGCATTTCTTCTTTGACAGGCTCGTTGATTTCCAGAGGCATCTGCACCGGCTCTGCCGGTTTTTCACTTACGGCGGGCTTCTGCTTTGTTTCTGCTTCCCGGATCAGACTGTCTGTATCAAATGAGAGCGGCTCATAATATTCCTGTCTTGCCCTGGCCGGTTCTACCTTCGGGGCAAGAATACTGGAGGATAATGCTTTGCGCACATTGTCCCTGATCAGATATTCCAGCTGAATCTCTTTGGAGATGCGGACTTCCCATTTGGAAGGATGCACATTGACATCGAGCAGATGGGGATCCATGGTGATATTCAGAACACAGAGAGGATATCTGCCTTTGACAATGAAATCTTCATAGCCGTCCTGAATCGCTTTATAGAGCTTATAAGTCCTTACCATTCTCTGATTGAGGAATACATACATCATCGAACGGGAAGCACGGGTGATCATCGGTTTGACCAGATAGCCGGTCACTTTATAGTCATAGTCTTCAAACTGCACCGGGATCGCATTTTCCGCAGCGCCTCTGCCACCGACCTGATACAGAACTTCCAGAAGGTTGTTCTGACCGGTTGTGCGCAATGCGTCGCGTCCGTCGGAAATCAGATGAAAAGAGATTTCCGGATGGGAGAGCGCAAAGCGGCTGATGACATCCTGAATCAATGAAGCTTCATAGGAGCCTGAGCGCATATGCTTGAGTCTCGCCGGGGTACGGTAGAACAGTCCTTCCACCGTGATTTCCGTTCCCTGGTTGCAGGGATAGGAACTGACGGAAGTCACCTGACCGTATTCAATCACAATCTTTGTGGCGTCTTCGCCATCGCTGGTAATCATCGTCACTTTGGAAACAGACGCGATGGAAGGCAGCGCCTCGCCGCGAAATCCGAGTGTATGAATGGACCAGAGATCATTCTGGTTCCGGATCTTGGAAGTCGCATGGCGCTGAAAAGCCATCTGCGCGTCATCCGCATCCATACCGCATCCGTTATCGGAGATCGTGATTTTTGAAATGCCGCCTTCCTCAATTGAAATATCGATCCTGGTTGAACCGGCATCGATCGCGTTATCCACAAGTTCTTTCACAACTCCCATCGGCCTTTCCACCACTTCGCCGGCAGCGATCATGTTGGCGGTCTGGGAATCAAGCTGTTTTATTCTTCCCATAGTACTTTACCTGTCTATTTATTATACAATATCTGTATACGAAAGAGGTTCTATGCGTCTGAAAGAAGAATACAGAGAAGAAACCGTCATCAACAGATCCAGATTCATTGCCTGTGTTGAACGGTGTGAAACCGAAGAGGAAGCACGTGCCTATATCGAATCCATCCGGAAGGAATTTCCGGATGCGACCCATGTGTGCACTGCCTACGTCTGCGGGGAAAACAACATGATCCAGCGTTCCTCCGACAACAAGGAACCTTCCGGTACAGCCGGTGTGCCGATGCTTGAAAGCATCCGCAAAAGCGGAATCCGCGATGTGACTGCCTGCGTTGTCCGCTATTTCGGGGGAGTGAAGCTCGGAGCCGGCGGACTGATCCGTGCCTATTCCGGCGCAGTGGCAGACGCGCTTGCCCATGCCGTAAAAACCGAAGATGTTCTCTATGATGAATGGAGAGTCACCTATCCGTATGATCTTTCCGGAACTTTGGAAAACTGGCTCAGAAGAAATACGGAAATCATCGATCAGGAATATGATGAACAGGTTACCTGCATCATCCAGACCGACCGCAAGGATATTCCTGAAACAGTCCGCGATTTATCAAGAGGAACAGTGGAGCCGAGCTTCCGCAGAACCGTCACAAGAGAAAGAGTAATTGAAAATGAATGACGTCAGCCGGCGTCATTCATTTTTTGCAATAAATATAATGTCCATATCGGTGTCCCCGTCAACGCCGGGAACTTCACCGGAAGAAGTATACTGCCACATGGAGAATTCATACGGATAGCGGGGATAAGGACCGTATTCCGCAACCCAGGTATCAAATTCCTGCAGATAATCCGTGATAAACAGTTCATCAAACAGCATCGTGCTGTTATAGACCATTCCTTCATATCCAGCATTCTGCACCCGATGCAGAAAGGTTACTGCGCATTCTGTTTTTTCTTCCCTTGTCAGCGAGAGGATTCTGCCGTTTTCTCCGGTATCGGATTCTTCCATATCGAAGACAACCGGAAGATCAAGCGTGTACCCTTCAATCTGTCTTAATGTAAAGTCTGCTTCCTCCCTGGCTTCTTCAGGAGAAATCGCCTGTGAGTAGAAATAGACGCCCACCAGGATACCGAGTCTCTGTGCTTCCTGGACATTGCGGTCAAAATAAGGATCCTTATTGATGCGGCCGGTTTCATAGCCGCGGTAGCCGCAGCGGATCATCGCAAATTCAACGCCGGCATTTTTCACCGCGTCCCAGTCAATCCATTCCTGATGCGAAGAAACATCGATTCCCTGCATGGAATAATAATTGTCATCTTCATAGCTGACAAACCATCCGTCCCATTCCAGTCTGTCCCAGTCATAGGTATTGGTATAGAAAGGCGTCTCGATCATCCTTTCCTCCTCTTCATGAACTGCGATTTCCTGCTGGCGGAGTTTGATTCCGAGCACTGTCATCGCAATGCACAGAATTGAAAGAAAGATTGTCAGAGCGACCGGACTGCCATTTTTTCTTTTCCGTCTGTTTCTGCCTGTCATATAGCTAATAGTTTAACAGAAAGATCCGCCCGTGTTATCAAACATGGGCGGATCTCAAATAAATCTTAATAAGGCTTAATAAGGCTGGAAGTTGCTGAAGACTGCCCAGGACAGGGAACTCAATGCGCAGGCAGCCATGACCGCAAGCACAATTGCCATCAGGATTGCCTTGCCCCATTTGTTCAATGTCCTTGTATAGCGCTCAAGCGAATAGACATACACCATGATCGCAGCAGCCAGCAGGAATAATCTCAGAAGCACAACAAACGCGTTCAGTCCGAACCATCCGAAGACACCGGACAGCGCGATCAGCACCGAAGGCACCAGCAGAAGTTCCGACATCTGCAGCCATGCCTTGGAGAAGCTGAATTCCTTTCTCTGCGCGATATACAGCAAGGCGAGCGTCGATGCGCAGATCACCATCATCGCTAAGAGTCCATAGCTGAATCCGAATGAAATCCAGTAGGCAATCAATGTGATCACAAGAACCGCGATACCGGCATACATGCCGATGCCGTGTTCCATAAACGGATCCTTCAATACATCCAGCAGCGGCTTAAAGTCATTGATATCCACAGGAATCTGAATCTTTTCCGGTTTTATTTCAGCAGGCACTGCCGGTTCCGGTCCGACAGGTGTTTCATTTTTGTTCTCATCCAGTTCAGCTCCGCAGTATCCGCAGAACAGACTTTCATCCGGAAGCTGTCTTCCGCAGTTTTTACAAATCATACAAAAGGCTCCTTTAACGAATTCTATTTTAGCACTTGTCTGTGAATTAGCGCATTCATGTATCTGAATCCTTAATCCATGCATGTTATAATCTGTCCATGGCAAACAAAAAGAAAATAAAGATCCTGCCGCTGGCTTGCATTCTTGTACTGCTGATCGCGGCAGCAGGCGGATATCTGATTTACCGCTCAATCCAGAAGAAAAACGCGCTGCAGGCCGCGAAAGACTCTCTGACGATCGAAGTCAACGAGGAAATGCTCAATGCGGAATACGGAGAGCCCTTTGACATCAATTCCTTTGTAAAATCGCATACCGGTGAAATGAAAACCGAAGGCGAAGTTGATTCAAAGAAAACCGGGGATACTGAAATCAAAGTCATTCTGAGCACTGTCGATTCCTACAATCAGACTGCAGAAAAAGAATTCACTTATACGGTACATGTCAGCGACACAAAGAAACCGGTCATCGTATTCAAAGAAACAGCTTTAACAATCACGGAAGGTGATGAATTCGATCCTGAGACAAATATCGATTCGATCAAGGATCCGGTGGACGGCGAACTGAAAAAAGCAGACACCCTGGAAACAGGCACATGGACACTGCAGAGTGACATTGATCCGGCAGTTCCGGGTGAATATACCGTCACTGTCAAAGCGATGGATATCAATGACAATACGGAAGAAGCTTCCTTTACCGTAACGGTTGAGGAACAGCCTTATCTTGATTTTGAACCTGTTATGGGATCTGCGGATTATCCGTATTACATCCGGATCAACCGTGCATTGAATGTCGTCAACATCTATACAATGGATGAACAGGGATATTATTCCGTTCCCTATAAGGCGATGGTATGCTCAACCGGCGACGCAACACCGCTTGGTTCCTACAACACCACAGCCAAATACAGATGGCTTTCCCTGTATGGCGGCGTGTACGGCCAGTATGCGACAAGAATCGTCGGCGCGATTCTGTTCCATTCCGTTCCGTATTTCACTGAAAATCCGGCAGATCTGGAATTCGATGAATACAACAAGCTCGGTACAGCCGCATCAATGGGATGTGTCAGACTGTGTGTTTCCGATGTCTTATGGATTTATGAAAACTGTCCGGTCGGTACAACCGTTGAATTCTATGATGATTATGAATATCCGGGTCCTATGGGAAAACCGGTACCGATCACCATCGACACATCAGATGAAAGACGCGGATGGGATCCGACAGATCCGGATCCGGACAATCCCTGGAATTAAACTTCTGAATATGTAAAAAATGAGGCTCTTCGAGCCTCATCTTTTTTATGGAAATATTACTGTTTCGGTGTGATTGCGACTGCGCGTACAGGCAGACCTGTCGCACCTTTGATTCTCGGCCACATTACCAGAATCAGAGCACCAGCCGGGGCAACCTTGTCCAGATTGTCGAGAACTTCAACCTGCAGTTTGCCGGAATCCAGCACATAGCGCTCGCATGCCAGGTCTTCTGCCTTGGCTGCTTCTGCTGAAGCATCGGTGTCAAGTGTTTCATGACCGTTTGCGGCCGCATTGCGCTCTTCATAGATATACTTCAGAGCTTCCATGGACCAGCCCGGGAAGTTTTCACTGCCGTCTTCCGCAATTCCGGAAAGAGCGTTCATATCCGGCCAGTTCTTTGACCAGTCTGTACGCAGTGCCACAAAAGCGCCGTCCGGAATGTTTCCGTATTTTTCTTCATAGGCAATGATGTCTTCCTTCTTGACTGCGTAATGGACATCCTCTTTTACCTTGTCAGTGATGTCGATGACGCATAAAGGATACAGCATGGAATCAACGGAATAGGATTCGGAAAGTTCCCTGTCCTTGATGAAGTGTCCCGGGAAATCGATATGTGTTCCGAACTGTCCCGGAAATTTGAATGTCTGAATCAGGCACTCCAGCATCGGATTGCCCCAGTCGAAGACGGTTTTGGCAACTTCCACGGAACCTGCAGGAATACCGGACCATACCGGGCTGTCATTATCCATCTCATGTGAGAGTTCAACCCATTCATAGTCCTGCTTCAGCTCATCCGCCAACTGCCATAATCTGTAAGCCATACAATGATCCTCCTTATAATTTATGAATCTGCTGATTTCATTGTATCGCATTTCTCACGCATGTTATGCATGATGATTCACATGAAACGCAAAAAGAAAACGCGGAATGCCCGCGTCCTCTGATTGATTCTTATTTGTAGCTGTCGTAAGCGTACTGTTCATACACGTGGGAAACCGGTGTATGCTCTTCGATTGACTTGATTGTTTCCGCAATCATGCCGGCAATCGAGAGAACAGTAATCTTGTCTGTCTTTGCGCGCTTTTCCTCGCTCAGCGGGATGGTGTCTGTGACAACCAGTTCCTTGATGACGGAGTTTTCAATCTTGTCAGCTGCGTCTCTGGAAAGAATCGCGTGTGTGATGCCGACATAGACATCTCTTGCGCCGTAGTTCTTCAGAATCTGGCAGCCTGCGCAGAGTGTTCCTGCTGTATCGCAGATATCATCGACAACAATGCAGATCTTGTCATTGACATCACCGATGACGTTCTGAGCTTCAACCATGTTGGGCTTCGGTCTTCTCTTGTCAATAATAGCGATCGGCGCATCGAGCATGTCAGCGAGTCTTCTCGCTCTGACAACTCCGCCATGGTCCGGAGAAACGACAACGACATCGTCCTTCGGGAAATTCTTTTCACTGAAATATTTACCGAGCATCGGTACTGCTGTCAGGTCATCGATCGGAATATCGAAGTAACCCTGAATCTGTGCTGCATGCAGATCGAATGTCAGGATGCGGTTCGCGCCGGCTGTGACGAGCAGGTTTGCGACCAGTTTGGATGTAATCGGCTGACGGGGCTTTGCCTTGCGGTCCTGTCTTGCATAGCCATAGTACGGCATGACAATGTTGATTGTTCCGGCGCTGGCTCTCTTGCATGCGTCAATGCAGACAAGAACTTCCATCAGGTGTTCTGTAACAGGTGTGCATGTGGACTGAATGATGAATACATCGCGTCCGCGTACTGACTGCTGCGGTTCAACGATGATTTCACCGTCTGCGAAGTGCTCTACCTTGATCTTGCCGAGCGGCAGTTCAAGATAATCAGCGACAGCTTTTGCGAGTTCGACGTTTGATGTTAATGCGAATACTACAGCTTCCTTAACCATTTTTTGCCTCTTTCCACTTTATAGCGCCTATAGTTAAGCAGTTTATCCCTGTTTCGTCAAGGAAAACGTCTCATTTATCATCGAATTTTCGTTGAAAATGACAAATATTTGAATTGACTGAAAAAAGACCGTGCAGAACTTCGGTTCTGTACGGTCTCAGACTGTTTTTTACTGCGATGAAGCGCTTTTTTCAGTCTCTGTTTTTGAGATATTCTTCCGCGCCTGCGAGTTCTGCACGGTCATTGCAGCCCTGGACTTCCTGCCAGTCAGATGCGCTGAGTGCCTTGACTGTATGTCCGAGTCTGTTCATGATCTCGACAAGGTCGGTGATGTAATACTCATGCTGGGCATTGTCGTTGTTCAAAAGAGCGAGTCCTTCCCAGAGAGATTCGTTTTTGAAGCAGTAGATGCCCATATTCACTTCGCGGACTGCCTTTTCTTCTTCCGTGCAGTCCTTGTATTCAACAATCTTCAGAACGGTTCCGTCTTCTCTGCGGATGACTCTTCCGTAAGGTCTTTCTTCCGGCAGTTCCGCTGTCAGGATCACCATATCCGCGTCTTCGCATGCGTCATACAGTGCGGCATAGGTGGAAGGTCTGACACAGGGGCAGTCGCCGTTTGCGACAAGTGTCAGTCCGGTTTCGTTTTTCAGCTGCACTGCCTGCATGACCGCGTGTCCGGTTCCCAGCTGCGGTTCCTGTACCGCGAATTCGCAGAGTCCCTTCATCTTTTCTTCGACAAGTTCATGACGGTAGCCGACAATAATGACAATTCTTTCTGCTCCTGCTTCCTTAACCGATTCATAGTCACGCTCGATCATTGTTTTGCCAAGGATCGTATGAAGAACCTTGGGAAGATCAGATTTCATCCGGGTGCCTTTTCCGCCGGCCATGATAACTGCATTTCTCATATTCTCACTCTCCTGTATATATTTCCGTCTTTCTGACAAAATACTTTTCTTTTCTGAGCTGATCCATCGATTCATCAATCAGCCTGCGGTCTTTTGTGATTCCGAATACGGTTGATCCGCTTCCCGACATCAGCACGCCGTCAAATCCCATTTCCGTCAGTCTGTTTTTGACAGAGCGGATTTCATGTACAAGCTGTACAGCCGCCGGTTCCAGACTGTTTCCAAGATTCCTGACAATTCCGTCATAATCATTCATGATCAGCGCGTTCATCAGGGCGATGCAGTCGGGATGTTCTGTTTCCTGACTGTCCACGATTTCAAACGCTTCCTTGGTGGAAACGCCCTTGCGCGGCTTGACCAGAAGGATTTCGAAATCAGGTCTGCAGCGGAAAGGCATGATCTTTTCACCGATGCCTTCCACAAGAGCCGGTTTGTTCAGAATGCAGAACGGCACATCGGCACCGACCAGCTTACCGGTTTCAATCAGTTCATCATCCGAAAGGTTCAGCCGTAACATCCGGTTCATCATCCGGATCGCGGCTGCCGCATCCGCGCTTCCCCCGGCAAGGCCTGCCCTGGTCGGGATATGCTTGGACAGATTGCAGGCAAAGTTCTGCGTGAATCCATAGCGTTCCTGCATCACACGGATTGCCTTGATAATCGTGTTCTTTTCATTGACCGGCAGATAGCTGCGGTCGAGTGAAAGCGATGTTTCATCTGCGAAGTTCATTTCCAGAATGTCATAGAATGTGATCGGAACCATGACCATTTTCAGTTCATGATAGCCGTCATCCCTTCTTCCCACGACATCCAGGCACAGATTGATTTTTGCGAATGCCCGTTCTTTCATGCGAGTTCCTCATATATTTTTCTAAGATTGTCGACTGACAGCTGCTGTGCTCTCTGCGATCCGTCAATTCCGGCTTTTTCCAGAACTTCCTTTGCCCTGTCCGCATCCTGCAGATACTCTCTCAGGTTGTTGTAGATCGTTTTGCGTCTCTGTTTGAAACATCCTCTGACCAGATCAAAGAATGCTTTGAGATCTTCTTTGCTTAAGGAAGTGTCTTTTCTGGAGAACTGGATGATGACACTGTCCACATTCGGGGAAGGATTGAATGATCTTCCCGGAACGGTAAACAGCTTCTTTACATCAAACAGATACTGTCCTTCCGCGCTTAACGCGCTGTATTCCGGATCGGAAGGCTTGGCCGCAAAGCGGTCACCGACTTCCTTCTGCACCATGACGGTGATATAGGAAATGGAAGGACATTCAAAGACACGGAATAAGACAGGTGTTGTTATATAGTAAGGAAGATTGGCGCATACCGCGACACTTCCGTATGTTTCTTCCAGTTCCTTCACTTTCTGATCCAGATCGCATTCCATGAAGTCCTGCAGCAGGATTTCAACGTTGTCATAATCGGAAAGCACATCCTTTAATACCGGAATCAGGTTTTCATCGATTTCGTAGGCTGTCACATGTTTTGAATTCTTCGCGAGCTGTTCGGTCAGTCCGCCGATGCCCGGGCCGATTTCAATCACAGCTCCTTCGCAGTGCGACATCTGTGCGCAGCGCTCTACAATCTGCGGATCCACAAGAAAATTCTGGCCGAAATTCTTTTTCGCCCTGAGTCCGTATTGTTCCAGAATCTCTTTTGTTCTGGATGGTGTGGAGATTGATCTTCTGTTCATTCGTTTAATACCCTGCGCACTTCTTCTTTTGTAATTCCAAGACAGTTCAGCCGCTTCCGCATGGTCTTCGCGGTTCCGTTTCCGATATGCAGCGCTCTGCCTGCCTTTTCTCTCAGCTGACTGCTGTTTTCCGAACCGATCAGTCCGAGATCATACATATCTTCCATCGAGATCGTTTCCTGCGGTTTCTCTTCATAGACAATCAGGTTTTCAAGAGCTTCCGCAATTGCCTCATAAGACGCATGTTCAACGCCGACCTTATGTTCCGTTCTCGCCTGGCTCTTGTCGATAAACGCATTTTCGCATCCGGGAATTCTCTGATTGATTTCATTCCGGATCCGGTTGCCGGGGGAATCGGGATCGGTGAAGATGATCACACCCCGTTTTTCCTTCGCTTCCAGAATCTGCTCAAATACGGTTTCATCGAGAGATGTCCCGCCGGTCTCAATGGTATCACAGTCAAAATATTTTTTTAATGCCGCGCTGTCATGGCGTCCCTCCACCACGATCAGCTGCCGGATCCGCTTCATTCTTCACAGCTCCTTAAGAATCTTTCCCAGTTGGCAAGAATCACGGAAGCCATGTGTTCTTCGCTTTCCCCGCGCACTTCCGCCATCTTCTTTACAATCAGCGGAATATAGGATGGTTCGTTTCTCTTTCCGCGGTAAGGAACAGGTGCCATATACGGACAGTCCGTTTCGGAAAGAAGATATTTTTCATCAATGCTTTCACAGACTTCGACGGAATGGCGCGCGTTTTTGAATGTGAGCGCTCCGCCGAGCGCAATATAATAGCCAAGCTTTGTGAACTCTCTTACCATTTCCTTTGTGCCGGAAAAACAATGCAGAAGGCCTTTCCAGTGATGCGCCTTCATGATGTCATAGGTATCCTGCATCGCGTCTCTGGAATGAACCAGGATCGGCTTGTTGACTTCCTTTGCCAGTTCGATCTGCTTAATGAAAATTTCTCTCTGCAGTGCTCTGACTTCCGGATCCTTTTCCCAGTAATAATCCAGACCGATTTCCCCGATGCAGGAAATCATCGGATGCTTAACAGTTTCCTTGAATTCTTCCCACATTTCATCCGTCAGCTCTTTGACATCTTCGGGAAAGATGCCTGCTGCGACATTGAAACGGGAAGGATCCTTTTCCGCAAACGCGATTGCCTTCATCGTTTCTTCATGGGAAAGCGTGATAATCATGATCCGTTCCACGCCCGCTTCTTCGCATCTTGCGAGCATTTCATTCAGATCTTCTTCATATTCATGCGACATGATGTGCGCATGTGTATCCACATATATATTTCTGTCCATCTTATTTACCTAAACAGAACCTTGAGAAGATTTCATCGAGAAGATCTTCTCTTCCTGCCCTGCCTGTGATTTCACGGATTGCGGTCCAGCTCTTCTGCAGATCCAGTGTGACAAGGTCAAGTTCCATTCCTGCCTTCAGCGCGTTCACTGCTTCTTTCATTGAATTCTCAGCCTGGATCGCAAGACCGATCTGGCGTTCATTGTTCAATGTGTCCATCTGCGCTGCAGACAGTTCATTTTCATATTTTTCCTTGATTGCGTCAACCAGGGAACCGATATCGCCGTTGATTGCGGAGACAGAGAGATCATGATCCGCATCCGAGCGGTCCATCTTGTTGTAAACAACAATACGCTGTCTTCCTTCCGTCATTTCCAGAAGCTTCTGATCTTCTTCATTCAGATCGCTGCTTGCGTCCAGCACAAGAATAATAAGCTGCGCTCTGTTCATCGCTTCGATCGATCTCTGGATGCCGATCTGTTCGACTTTGTCTTCGCTTTCGCGGATGCCGGCTGTATCGATCAGGTTCAGTGTGATTCCGCCGATTCTGACAGTGCCTTCCACCAGGTCTCTGGTTGTGCCGGCAATATCCGTAACGATTGCTTTATCTTCTTCGAGCATCGCATTCAGCAGAGACGACTTTCCGACATTCGGTCTTCCGAGAATGACAGTGTCAATGCCTTCTCTTGCGATATGTGCCTTTTCCGCAGTCTCGATGATCTCCCGGATCTGCACCAGCCATTTTTCAGCGGCAGGCAGAATTTCTTCATCTGTCAGCTGCTGTACATCATCATATTCAGGATAATCAATATTCACTTCGATATTGGCAATGATCTGTGTCAGTTCCTCTTCCAGAGGCTCAATCAGCTTTGTGACAGATCCTTTTAAGGAATGAACTGCACTGCGGGCATTGGACGCGTCCTTTGCCTTGATCAGATCATTGACTGCTTCCGCCTGGGAAAGATCCATTTTGCCGTTCAGGAATGCCCGTTCTGTAAATTCGCCGCGGTGCGCCATCCTGACGCCTGTACCGAGGACCAGGCTTAAAACCCTGCGGGTAATATAGACGCCGCCATGGCAGCCGATCTCAATCACATCTTCACCGGTATAGGATTTCGGTCCTCTGAAAACAGAAACCAGAACTTCATCGACCGGTTCATCCCCTTCATAAACTGTAGCGTAATGAATGGTATATCCCTGTGCTGATGAAAAATCCTTCTTTGTCAGCTTCGAAACAGCTGAAAATGCATCATCGCCGGAAATCCGGATGATGGATACCGCTCCCATCGCAGGTGCCGTGGCAATTGCCGCAATCGTGTCTTTGAACATTTGTTTTCTCCCGTGGATTAAGTGTAGCACAAACAGTCTTTATATTTTCCGGATGTATGCGGATCCTGCCAAAAGAATGAAATTATATTTTTCTCCGTGCCACCAAAATATATGCTTCCGAGAAAAATATAATCGCTGTACTTCAATGAAATGAACATTCTGACCGGCAGACGCAGACAGAGCTGTGCTATGATACCGGCATGGAAAACATTGTATTAAAAGAAGAGATTCTTAAAGGGATGCATTCTCTTGGATATAAAGAACTTCTTCCTGTACAGAAAGAAGTAATTCCGGTTATTCAAAGCGGCAGTGACTGTCTGATTCAGGCAGAGACCGGCGCAGGAAAAACCGCCGCCTATCTTCTGCCGGTTCTCAATGATCTGTCCGCTTATTCAGAATATCCGCAGGCACTTGTCATTGCGCCGACAAGAGAATTGGCAGTACAGATTCAAAGCATTGCGGTTCAGCTGGCAGCCTTTGCGAAAATCCACTGTATCTGTGCGATCGGCGGTCTGGATATTGAAAAGCAGGAGAACGCTCTGAAACATTATCCTGCACTGGTGATCGGAACCCCGGGCAGACTCTGTGATCTTTTCCGGCAGAATCTTCTCGATCTTTCGCATCTGAAATATCTGATCTTGGATGAAGCGGATCAGATCTCTTCAACCGGTCAGGCGGAAGAGATGCGGTTTCTGCTGGAACAGACCGGTTCTGTTCAGACAGTCTGTCTTTCTGCCACCGCTGATGAAACCGTTAAGTCCTTCCTGAAAAAGGAATATAAAGAACTGATCTTCAATGACCGTACCAGAGTAAACAGTGCGATTCAGGAGTACTGTATTCTGACAAAAGACAAAACCGGCACATTATTTGATCTGCTGGAACATACGGAAATCACAAGTGCGATCATCTTTGTCAATTATAAAAGTTCTGCCCGTAAACTGAGTGAGCAGCTTCAGAAAAAGAAGATTCTTTCTGCATCCTTTTCTTCTGACGATGAAGAAAAGAAGCGGCTGAAGATACTCAGGGAATTTAAAAACGGTAATATCCGGATCTTATGTGCAACCGATGCCATGGCAAGAGGAATCGATATCACCGGTGTTTCCCACATCATTCACTATGATCTTCCGCTGGATCTTTCCACTTATGTACACCGCTCAGGAAGAACAGCCCATCAGGGAAATACCGGCATTGTCATTACATTGATTGATAATGTGGAAAAGGAAACGGAAACCGCCCAGAAGATTCTTTCATCTTCTGAACCATGGGCAATCGATGAATCTGTTCATACAGATCTGAGTATTCCTCTGATCAAGGAACAGACTGTTTCCCAGAATACCGTTCAGATTCTTCTGCGCGGCGGGAAAGATGAAAAGCTGCGTCCGAAAGATGTCGTCGGCGCATTATGTTCCATACTGTCTTTTGATGATATCGGAACTATCGAGATTCAGGATCACTACATTCTGGTCACGATTCTCAATCATGACTCTTCCGTTCTGGAACTGATTAACGGAATCCGGATCAAGGGAAAGCGCAGAAAAGCGGAAATATACCGGAAATAGCGATTTCATCATTTTCTCACCAAAAGTTATTGACCGCCGGTCAGTTTTCGGCTATATTTGGCTCAAGTGAGGGAGTAGCAGGCGCACCGCATACCGCGGCAGATCGTCATCCCGGTGGATATTCACCCGGTCTGCCTGAAATTGCAAGACTCATATACAGCAGTTCTGTATGTGAGCAGATATGTAGAAATGCACGGATACAGGAACAGCTGGATCCGTTTTTCTTTCGGTATGTGAAAAAGTCCTGCGGTATGGATGCGGCATAACGCAGGCAGCTGCCGGCAGCTCCGGCATGGAGGAAATTATGCCAATTGAAGTATTGATTCATCTCATCCCTATATTGATTATCATCGTCATCATTGCCGCTATCCTGTTAACAGGCTATGTCAAAGCATCACCTGATAAAGCAGTCATCATCTCCGGTCTGAAAAAGACACCGCGTGTACTGATCGGCCGGGCCGGACTGAAGATTCCGTATCTGGAAAAAGTGGACCATCTGTATCTCAATCAGATCTCGGTGGATATCAAAACAGATTCCTACATTCCGACCAACGACTTCATCAATGTCAAAGTGGACGCGATCGCAAAGGTCAGAATTGATACAAGCCCGGAAGGAATGCTGAAGGCTGAAAGGAACTTCCTGAACAAAAAGCCGCAGGACATCGCCTTGGATCTGCAGGATTCCCTGCAGGGCAATATGCGTGAAATCATCGGCACACTGGATCTCAAAACCATCAACACAGACCGCGATTCCTTCTCGGACCAGGTTATGGCCAAAGCATCCAAGGATATGGAAAAGCTCGGTATTGAAATTCTATCCTGCAATATCCAGAACGTCACCGATGAAAACGGCCTGATCAATGACCTCGGTATGGACAACACCGCCAAAATAAAAAAAGACGCAGCGATCGCAAAGGCGGAAGCCGACAGAGACGTCGCGATTGCCAAAGCGGAAGCGGATAAGGCTGCCAATGACGCAAGAGTCGCAGCCCAGACAGAAATTGCCCGCAAGAACAATGAACTCAGTGTACGGGAATCCGAACTGAAGTCGATGGCGGATACAGCCAAGGCACAGGCAGACGCTGCCTATGAAATCCAGAATCAGGAACAGCAGAAAGTCATTCAGACATTAACTGTCAACGCACAGATCGCAAAAGCGGAAAGAGAAGCTGAACTGAAGCAGAAGGAAGTCAGTGTCCGTCAGCAGGAACTGGCTGCACAGATTGAAAAGCAGGCAGACGCAGATAAATATGCGGCTGAAAAAGCAGCGGAAGCTGCGCTCATCAAAAAGCAGAAAGAAGCAGAAGCCGCAAGATTTGCGGCAGAGCAGGAAGCTGCCGGTATCCGTGCAAAGTATGAAGCGGAAGCTGCAGGTATTGCCGCAAAAGGCAAAGCCGAAGCAGAGGCCGCAAGACTGAAGGGTCTTGCGGAGGCGGAAGCGATGGAAAAGAAAGCAGACGCGTACAAGAAATATAACGGTGCCGCCATGGCGGAAATGATGATCCGCATCATGCCCCAGATGGCAGCTGAAATCGCGAAGCCTCTTTCCTCGATCGATAAGATCAATATTTACGGCACCAACGGAAATGAAACGGGAGCTTCCCAGATTTCCGGCAGCATGCCGGTCATTATGAAACAGGTATTTGATACAATGAGTGAAGCAACAGGTGTCGATTTTGCGGAGATTATGAAGGCCAATACATATGATGCCAAAGTAAACCGCAATATCCATCTTGACAGCACAGGTGCTGTACTGGAGGTTAATCAATAATATGAAGTACTCAGGAATCTGCCCCAAATGCGGACAGCCGAATATCATCCGGATCGAAGGACAGGCAAAAGCTTACGGCGCAGGAAATAACATTCCCGTCGGAATAACAATCTTCTCCTATGTGAAAGTTCCGCGCTATGTATGTCTGGATTGCGGATATTCTGAAGAATGGATTGACCGCGAAGATCTGAAGACTCTGGAAGAAAAATTCCGTTAGCATCAGCATACCGGTACCCTGGATTGATTCCAAAGGGTGCCGGATTTCTTTTGAAAGGGCGTCAGAAAGAAGATACAGGAATTAATTCGGTGGAAAAATGATCCCTTCCGCAAACCGCTTTTAATATACGGCGGACGTCAGGTTGTAAAGACCTTTCTTGCACGTGATCTGTTCGCTGAAGAATATTTCCGGAAATATTTTTATCCGAGATATCAGCTGAAAGAACATGTCACACTGCCGTTAAAAGAAAATGAAAAATCATTGTTCCGGATTTATCTTGCGGACTGCGGTCTTTTTGCGCTGCAGAGCGGTATTTCCCCGCAGACAATGCTCGAAGGAAACCTTCATAGCAATACTCTTTCAGGGATTTTCTTCGAAAACTATGTTGCGGATGAACTGTCAGCTCATGAATTTAAACTTTTCTTCTGGAAAGGCAAAACAAGTTCTGAACTTGAATTTCTCATTCCGCATAACGGAGAAACCATTCCGATTGACGCAAAGAAAAATAAAGGTTCCCTTTCTTCTTTGGGAAAATACAGAGAATACAATTCCTGCCGCACTGCCGTTAAAATCAGCAGGAATCATTATGGGTACAATGAGGAGAATCAGCTTCTGACAGTACCTTACTATGATGTATCTTTCTGGCTGGATGAAATGACAGAAACAGAAATACAGCCCGGAATGTAAAAGACTGACTTTAAAAGTCAGTCTCAGATCTGTATGCCGGCGCCCAGTTCTCTCAGGGTGCCGTTTCCTTTCGGTGTGACATTTGTCAGAATGACAGCCGGATTCTTTCTTTTGATAAAAGCCGCAAACCGTTCCGCTTCATCTTTATCAATTGCCTGCATATCGAATGTCCCGGACGGATTGGTTAAATGAAGAATGATCCTTCTGCCTTTATCTTCCAGAACCATCTGCCTGATATCGTCTGTCTTCTGCTCTGATACATTCAGTCCGCATCCGGCAAGCATTCTGTCTTCCAGGATGAATGATCTTTCGAGCATGCCGCCCTTTTCATATTCATTCACATTTCTGCAGTGACGGATCACGGAAGAAATGCGGAATTTATACCGGTAATAGAAGAACATTACAATCAGCAGAACCGCTGCGGTGACAGCCATTGCGGCTGTCATTTTCGGATCGCCGTTTTTATTCTTCAGCCACGCGAATGAGAATACTGCCAGGGCAAGAAGCGTCATCGGTGTGGAAAAGACGATCGCAAGCCGGTTCATGTAAAACCGTTTTGCCATTTAAATACCTACATTGCCGCTGGATCTTCCTGCGGCTCCTTTTTCAAGGGGCAGCCAGGGAATGAATTTTTCAATGCATTCCTGCCAGAAAATCCAGTCATGCTTTCCTTTCCAGTCAGACCATGTCACATCATATCCGAGTTTTTTCAGCTTCTTTGCGAATGCTTCATCCGCGTCATGCAAGGAGTCTTCTGTTCCGCATGCCATCCAGATCTTCGGAAGCTCCTGAGCATTCTCTGCAGCTTTTTCGGCAAGCAGATCATAATCATTCACGCTTCCTTCATAGTCCTTGGCATCTTCCAGATCAAACATCACTTCATAATTCTTTTTGGTCAGAAGATCTTTTACATCTTCATTGCGGGAATTCAGAATCTGATTCTTGATCAGGGCGGCTGAGAACAGTCCGAGGCAGGAGAATTTTTCCGGATGTTTCAGACCGTTGACTGCTGATCCGAAACCGCCCATGGAGAGACCGGCAAGGAATGTATCTTCCCTTTTCCTTGAAACCGGGAATGTCCTTTCGATGAAATCGGGAAGCTCTTCGGAAATGAATGTTCCGTATTTGTCTCCGGACTGGGAAGAATCCACATAGAACTTGTTGTCTCCGGAAGGCATGACGACACAGAGGTTATAGGTATCCGCAATCGCCTGAACGGTTGTGCCGTTTACCCAGTCTGTATAATTTCCCAGGATGCCGTGAAGCAGATAAAGTACCGGGAATTCTGCAGGAGCCGCAAGCTGTCCGAGTCCTGTTCTCTTGTCGGTCGGGATGATCACGTTGACTGTCGCTGTTCTCATCAGGCTGTTTGAATAGAAATTTACTTCCATGAATGCCATATTATTTTTCCTCCTTAGCAAGCCACGCTTCTGCTGAAGCTGCTGTATTTGCAAGATATCGTATGACTTCTGCCGGATATTCACCGGCTGCTGTTTCGTTGGTTACCATCACTGCCGCACATCCGTCTGCGACCGCGTTGAATATATCGGAGACTTCCGCTCTGGTCGGAACCGGCGAATGAATCATCGATGCCAGCATCTGTGTCACAACCAGAAACGGCTTTCCTTTTTCTTTACATACCTTTTCAATCTTTTTCTGTGCTGCCGGAAGGTCCCATAAAGGCATATCATTGCCGAGGTCCCCTCTTGCGATCACAATCATATCGGCATATTCCGTGATTTCTTCCAGATGTTCCATCCCCTCCCTGGATTCGATCTTGGCAAAGATGCGGATATCTTCGCATCCGTTTTCATCCAGGACTTCACGTATGGTTTTCAGCTGCGAACCGGATGTGACAAACGGCTGCATCAATGCAGTAACGCCGTATTTTTCCGCATCCTTAATATTGATCAGATCCGTATCGGTCAATACCGGACCATGGATATCCTTATCAACAACCTTGATTGATTTTTTTGATGAAAGCTTTCCGCCCCTGACTGTCCCGCAGAAAATCTTTCCTTCCTCTTTTCTGACTGCTTTCAGTTCGATCTTTCCGTCATCAATCAATATGCGATCCTGTTCTTCGATTGATTCAAAAACGCGCCGAGGAATCTGGACAACGCCTTCTTCTGCATCTGAAGAAAGAATCACTGTTTCGCCGCTTCTGATTTCATAGGGAACCGCGATCTTTCCGATCCGCAGCTCCGGTCCCTGCATATCAATCAGCAGTTCCGCCTTTTTACCTGCAATATTCGCTGCTTCATGAAAATGATCGAGAAGATGGCTGCTTTCCTGCAGTGAACTGTGGGAAAGATTCAGACGCATTCCGCTCATTCCGTTTTCAAACATTTTAACAAGCACTCCGGTATCCGCACACGCAGGACCGAGTGTTCCGAATATCTCAATCATATAATCACCTTCACAATCATACCATTTTCAATGTGCGTATCGCCACTTGAGTATCATATGCAATATCCCCTCAGCAGGATACAGAACTGAAAAACCGGAGGTTTCTTTTCAGCCTGGAAACGCTGTTTCAGTACGCAGTCAGGCAGAAATTCATGAAGGGTACACCAGCTTTACGAAACAACAGTTTTCATCCACTATAATTTCATGAAATATATGAAATGTCTTTTGTCAATTCATCATTAAAGTTATAATATTACTGAGAAATAAAGTGGATTTTAAATATAATCGTTTCACAGCTTAGAAGAGGTATCACATGAAGAAAAAGAGCAGCGTCCCTACAATGAAAGATGTCGCAGCGGAAGCCGGCGTCGCTTTGGGTACTGTGTCAAAAGTATTCAACAATATTCCTGTCGGTGAAAATTACAGGATCAGAGTTGAAGAAGCCGCCAAAAAACTGGGCTACCAGGTCAACAGCTATGCCCGCGGAATGCGTACAAATAAAACAAATACGATCGCAATCATCATGCCTATCCTCAGCCACCCTTACTTTTCAAAACTGACGGAATGTATATGCCGTGAGCTTGATGAGAACGGGTACAGCGGATATATAGCCATTACTGACAGGAACGAGCAGGCAGAAACCCGCTGCATACGGATGGTTTCACAGCATAAGGCAGACGGAATCATTGCCCTGACATACAAACCGGATCTCGAAAACATCGGCAATATTCCGTTCATCTCCATTGACCGCACATTTTCAGGTTCCGTACGCTGTGTTTCTTCTGACAACTATTCCGGAGGTCAGATTGCCGCATCAAAACTGATTGAGCTCGGATGCCGGAAGCTGCTCTTCTGCAGAAGCGGCTCAGAAGTGCCGGGTGAAACAGACAAACGCAAAGCAGGATTTGAAAACTGCTGCCAGGCAAACAATATTCCGTATAACTCCATGTTTACTGATAAAACCGAACACGAAATACGGGATGTGATTTACTCAATGATTGATTCAGGGGAATTTGATTATGACGGAATCTTCTGCAGTACAGACAAACTTCTGTTTGAAATCCGCTGCGCCCTTAACAGCAGAGGGATCAGGGTGCCGGAAGATGTTCAGATGATCGGCTTTGACGGAATTACAGATTTCTGGACTGAAAAACCGATCTGTTCGACAATTGTACAGCCGGTTGAGCAGATTGCACGCGTAGCGGTGCATGCTGTTCTGAATTATGACAGCGAAGAGAGCCCGAGCCTGATCTGTCTGCCGGTCAGATATCAGGCCGGTCCGACTACGAAAGACGGAATTTAATGCGTCAATGTATCATCTTAAGGATACATAACGCAACTCTTATTACACTGACACTCACACAGACTGTGAGTGTTTTTTTTACGCAAAAAAAGAACAGCAATTCGTTGGCAAAGCGGCTGCCAATATCAGGCTGTTCTTCTATAGGAGGGAACCGGCTGCCAGAGGGGTATCGCGCTGCAGTCAATTCAATTTCACTGATTCTTCAATACGTTCTCAGTCAAAAGAGAGATCGTATTTTTCAACATCCATTACGGCTACACCATCGGAGCTGAAGCTGATACCGTCAGCAGACTGCGGTGTATAGAAAGTTGTTGAAATTGCCTGTTCACCATCGTTGATGAACACTTCAGCACTGAATCTGTCAAGAATGATCCGAAGTTTGATCACACCATCGGTTTCTTTTACCTTCATCTTGCGCTGATTGATTACGGCATTGCGGATGCCGCAGTATCTTCTGTCAACAGTCACAAAACTGTCTGTTCTTCTGTAGCGTACAGAAGTGAGATAGTCTTCACCCTGAGCAAAGCGGATTTCGAAATGACTGAAATCTTCATTTTCTTTCGGTCTGATATTTACAGTCATATCAATTGTTCTGCCGCTGACCCCATCCAGACTCATCCAGTCAGATACTTCAACATTGTTATAAACAACTTTATTGCGTCTGAGATTTTCAAGTTCACGGATCGGATTCTGGCACAGATGATCATCGACAATATGAAGCTCACGCGGAACTGTCATCATACCGAACCACGGGAACTGATCTTTGCTGCCGTATACGATGGTTTCCCAGTTCTGCATCCAGGCGACCATAACACGTCTTCCGTCAGGCGTTAACATGGTGGTCGGTGCATAGAAATCGATACCGCCGTCAATCGGCTGGTCGATCTGATTGAGCAGTTTAGTGTTTTCTTCATCGAAGTCGCCGATCAAAGCCATTGTTCCGTTTCCGGAGTTGTACTTTGTGCGTGTCTTGCGCATGTTCATCGGGCTGCAGATCAGGACATGTCTGCCATCCAGTTCGAAGAAATCAGGGCATTCCCAGATTGTGCCGAAGCGGCCGTTGTTTTCTGCGAGGATGCCTTTGAACTGCCAGTCAAAACCATCTTTGCTGGTGTAGTAGGCAATACGTCCGTCTTTTTCCTTGCAGGCACAGATAACAGCACCGATTGTACCGTCCTTAAGTCTGAACATCTTCGGGTCGCGGAAATCGTAGCGGCTGTAGCCTTCCGGAAGATCCTTGCTTGTCAGAACAGGGTTTCCTTCGTACTTGACATACTCGTCGCCTTCTTTGACCGCTACGCACTGATGCTGAACATATTGGCCGTATTTTTCGGTGACTAGAACACCAGTATAAAACAGGAGCTGTCTGCCATCATCGAGCTCAATGGCACTTCCTGAGAAGCAGCCGTCGGCATCCGCTTTTGTGTCAGGTGCCAGAGCGGCCGGCTGAAATTTCCACTTTAATAAATCATTGCTGGTTGCGTGAGCCCAGTGCATGGGTCCCCAGCGGTTGTCATAGGGAAAGTACTGATAGAAAAGATGATATTCCCCGTTGTAATAAGAAAATCCGTTAGGATCATTCATCCATCCTGAACGTGAAGAAAGATGAAAGAGCGGCCTGTCAGTTTCAGGGACTTTGTCCCCGATCATTTCTTCATATTGGCGCGCATCTGTTAATATCTGGCTGCTCATAGTTTGTTTTCCTATCTAATGAATAATATGGATATCCCCCGGCGGACCGGGAGATATCCATTGATAAAGTTTGGTGGATTATTTGCCGATGTAAGCGTCGAAATACTTCTGGTGGATTTCGAGGTATTCTGCTAAGCCGTAGCTGTCGAGATCAGCCTGGAGCTGATTCCATGCAGCATCATCGAAACCGTCTTTAACTGCGTTGGACTTGAACGCGTTGATTGTCTTTGTCAGGTCAGCACTGAGGTCAGAGCATCTCTTTGTGTCTTCTGTTGTCATGAAGACGTTCGGGAAGACATACTTGCTGTTCATGTCAGGTGTGTAGATGTCCTTGATCCAGTCGAGACGATACTGAGCATCATCAGGGCATGTAACGTAAACATTATAGTATTCGTCGAGGATAGCGAGCGGGCCGCCAACTGCTTCAGCTTCACGAACTTCTACAGGGGAAGCATCGCCGAGCCATGTGTGCTTCAGCATCGGTTCGCCCTTATCATTCTGGCTCATTTCGAAGATATCGAAGTCATCGTCTTCACCATAAGTACCCCAGTTGTTCTGCGGGGACTGGAGCGGAGCATACATCTGGTCGAGCCAAGCGCATACCAGAGCCGGGTTCTTAGCAGCAGCTGTAACTACGCAGCGGCCTCTGTCGAAACCGGATGTGAAGGAACCATTGTCAGGTGTGAGGTTTCTTGTGTCAGCTGTCAGAACAGGCATCGGTACCCAGCTCTTGCCGGCGATCAGGTCGTCCATGGAAACCTGTGCAACGTTTGCAACGTCCCATGTGAAGCAGACGCCATAACGTCCGGACTTACCCTTAGCAACATATGTTGACCAGTCCTGAGTGAATGCTTCAACGTCGATCAGATTTTCTTCATAGAGCTTATGGAGCCATTCGAGACCCTTCTTGAAGCCTTCCTGTGTAGCGGAGCTGACAACTTTGCCATCGTCTGTAACAACGATGTGTCTGCCAGGATCAGGATCGCCTAAGCCTTCGCCGAAACCGTTGATCAGAACCATCGGGTCCTGACCGCCGTCGTTCATGATGCAGGACATCGGGATGATGTCGCCGTCGATATTGAATTCAGCCTTGAGCTTGTCTGCGTTGTCGCGGAAAGCGATCAGAACTTTTTCGAAGTCATCAACAGTAGTCGGAACTTCGAGTCCGAGGAAGTCGAGCCAGTTCTTGTTGATGAAAGGCATGTTGTCGATTGTCTGAATCGCTGTCTTTTCATAACCGAGCTGTTCGATCCAAGGCAGAGCCCAGATGTGACCGTCTGCGTCTTCGCACATTGTTCTGTACTCAGGAGCCTTTTCGAAGACTGTCTTGAGGTTAGGCATGTACTTGTCGATATAATCTTCGACAGGGATGATAGCACCCTGCTTCGCATACTTCAGCAGGTCTGTGTCACCGAATCCGGCAGAGAATACGAATTCAGGAAGTGTGTTCTTGTTGGACATTTCCAGAGCAATCTTGTCGCCCCACTGGTCGGACTGGATAGCTCTCCATTCAACATGGACGTTTGTCTGTTCTTCAAGACGCTTGAAGATTGTACGGTTGTTCGGCTCGGATTCTGTACCAGCCGGGAAGTTTGTCAGACCGCTGATTGTAGCTTTTTCAGCAAGCGGGAATGTCAGATCAGCAGGATCGACATCAGAGCTGCCGCCGCCTGAAGGTGTGCTGCCGCCGCCGCCACCGCAGCCGGCAAGAAGGACAACAGCCATCAGAGCTGTTCCGGCCTTCTTTACTGTGTTGTAAAAATTAGTCATGTTATTTTTCTCTCCTGTAAATTAACCCTTGACTGCTCCCGCCATGATTCCGTTATCGAAGTACTTCTGGAAGAACGGATACATAATCATAAGCGGTAAGCTTGAGATGATGATGGTCGCATACTTCAGCAGTTCTGCCAGCTGAGCACGTGCTGCTGTACTCTGCATGTCGGATACCATTCCGGGTTCCGGCTGGTTCTGAATAAGGATGGAGCGGAGAACCAGCTGCAGAGGCTGCTTGGATGCGCTGTTGAGGTAAATCATTGCATCGAAATAGCTGTTCCACATACCGACGAAGTTCCACATGGAAATAGTCGCGATAATCGGTGTGCAGACAGGGAGCAGAATCTTGAAGAAATAAACCATTTCATCTGCACCGTCAATTTCAGATGCTTCCTGCAGATCCTTCGGAATACCCTGATAGTAGGTTCTGGCAATGATCATGTTCCAGACACTGAATGCGCCCGGGATCAGAATTGCCCAGATTGTATCGAGCATGCCGAGATTGGAGATCAGCAAGTAAGTAGGGATCAGGCCGCCGCCGAAGAACATCGTGATGATAAAGAGGGCATTGAAGAAACCTTTGCCTTTAAAATCAGCACGGGACATCGGATAAGCTGCCAGCAGTGTAATAACGCCGGAGATGATCGTGAAGAGAATCGAGTAGAGCAGGGCGTTCTTGAAACCGACCCAGATCTGACCGTTGCTCATAACACGCTCATAAGCTGTCAGCGTCCACTTCGAGAAATCGAATGTCAGACCTTTATTCTGCAGTGTGACCGGATCGATGAATGAAGCCAGAATGATGTAAATCATCGGCAGAATGATCGCAACACAGAATAAACCGAGAAGAATGTAACCGACGATCAGGATGGCCTTATCCTGAGTGGGATACTTTGAGAATTCGCTTTTCTTTTTCGCACTCATGATTTTCTCCCCCTGATCAATACATTCCCTTGCCTTCATTCATCGACTGAACAACCTTGTTCATGCTGACGAGAAGGATGACATTGATTACAGTGTTAAACAGACCGACGGCTGTGGAGAAACCATAGTCACCGTCAAGAAGACCTTTTTTGTAAGTGTATGTGGAGATGATTTCCGAAGCACTCATGTTCAGGTCTGTCTGCAAAGCGTATGCTTTTTCGAAACCGACGCTCATGATGTTACCAACAGCCATGATGAACTGAATCAGGACTGTGTCCTTGATTGCAGGCCATTCAACTGCCTTGATCTGCTGAATAATGTTCGCACCATCGATGACTGCAGCTTCCTTAAGCTCTTTACTCGCATTGGACAGCGCCGCTGTGTAAATGATGGAGCCCCAGCCTGCGCCCTGCCAGATTCCGGATGCGATGTAAATCGTACGGAATGCGGAAGGCATGGTCATGAAGTTTGTGTTTGTTCCGAGCATGGAGTTGATCATACCAGTCGGAGAAAGCAGGATACGGACGATACCGCAGAGGACGATAACAGAGATGAAGTTCGGCATGTAGAGAACGAGCTGGATTTTCTGCTTGATGCTTGTGCTCAGAATTCTGTTGAGCAGGAATGCAAGCAGAATCGGGACCGGGAATCCCCACAGCAAGCCAAAGACACTCAGTTTCAGGGTGTTCATCAGATATCTCATGAAGTCAGGTGAGGACAGGAATCTCGCAAAATGATCGAAACCTACCCATTCACTGCCCAGGATACCCCTGAACGGATTGTATTCCATGAAGGCGATCAGGACGCCGCCCATAGGAATATATCTGAAGATGATTGTCAGAAGGAACGCCGGTAAAAGAAAAATTACATAAAGCTGCCAGTGCTGCCTGATGTAAAGCAGAGTAGCATGCAGTTTCGAATTCTTTGTCGAAACTTTTTCCATTGAACCCTCCTTTTTAAACCGCCGTTTATGCTTCAGCACGCCGCGGCCAGATAGTGCATCCGCACAGTAAGCGGTTACAAGTTCACACATAATTTATCAAATGCAGAATAGTCAGTCAATCGTTAATGAAACGTTTTTTCACAATTTTATATTCTCTTATGCACTGCAATTCCCGGATAAGCGGTATCGTTTGTGTGCATTTGCACATTTTTCACGAACTGAGAAATTGACAAGTGTGAAAAAATGGTGATAAATTAACCGTTGCGGAAAGCGCTTGCAGTGAAACGTTTCCCGTGCAAATCCGTATATCCTGATATCCCTGTGCATCTGATATCCTCTAGTGGCCGTTTTTTCACACCAACTCTGTCTAAATTGACAGTGCAAAGTGGTGAATGCTATATTTATAAGGATATATAAAGGCACTTACAATGGGAAAAAAGGTTACAATTCAAGACATCGCGGATGCGCTCAATCTTTCAAGAAATACAGTTTCAAAAGCAATCAACAACTCAGGCGGACTGGCTGAAAGCACAAAGATCATGATTCTTGAAAAAGCCGTTGAAATGGGCTACAAGCAGTTTTCTTATGTCAAAGCCGTCGCCAGGGAACAGAATCAAGCAATCGCCGGCCTTACTGCACACAGCGGAGAAATTGCACTATTTACGACAGCTTATCAAAGACGTGAAAGCCATTTTGCAAGCCTGCTGCTGGATAAGTTCCAGAAAGAGGTTTCTCAGTTCGGGTTTACTCTTGTAACCTATGTTCTTCTGAATGACAATCTGAAATCACTGACCCTGCCGCCTAATTTCAAAAAAGACAAATCCTGCGCAATTGTATGTATTGAGGTTTTTGACAAAGCTTATGCAGATATGGTCTGCGGACTGGGTCTGCCTGTCCTGTTTATTGACGGACCGTGCTATAAGCATGGAAGAAGTGTCAACAGCGATCTGCTGATAATGGGCAATTTCACGGAAATCCAGCAGTTTATTCATGAAAAGGCTGCTCAGGGACTGACGCGTTTCGGCTTTATCGGCGACCATACGCACTGCCTGTCCTTCTATGAAAGATATGCAGCTTTCAGGATGGCTGTAAACGAAGAAGGACTGAAGTATGAAAGCAAATTTGTGCTTCTTCCGGCTGACCGCAATCTTGTACAGATGCGTGAAATGCTGTGCGGTCTGGATGAGTATCCCGACTGCTTCATCTGTGCCAATGACTTCAACGCCATTGACGCGATGATGATCCTTAAGAGTATCGATCCGGATCTTCTGAAAAAAGTGCGTTTCCTTGGATATGATGATTCTCATGAATCAAGGATTTTCACACCTTCCCTGTCAACCGTGCATATTCATACGCAGTCAATCGCATTCGCCGCAATTCAGCTGCTTATGACCAGAATGCAGTACCCGTCCATGGAATACCGTACTGTCCATGTCGCCACTGATCTGATTCTGAGGGAGTCAACCGAATTCTGATTTTGGAGTAGTCTTATGAGTTTCTTTTCCTATGACAGCAAATTCAGTCAGCTGATGATCAAACTTTCATACAGCTGCTGGCTGAATGTATTATGGTTTGCCTGCTCGATCCCCATCTTTACGATCGGGGCATCCACTACCGCTTTATATTCAGTTACTCTGAAAATCGCGGATGACAGAGAGACAAACGTCACAAAGCAGTTTTTCAGTGATTTCAAGGCAAATTTTGCCCAGGCAACACGGCTTTGGCTGATCATGCTGGCAGCAGGGTTCTTCCTGATCGCAGATCTTTATGTATGCTACAGAATCCGGGATGTCTCGGCTGGAAGTGCAGCAGTCATGTGGACGCTGGTCATGGCTTTTCTGATCGGTGCCCTGGTTGTATACACAATTGTGCTGATTCATATATTCCCCTTGACCGCCAGTGTTGTTAATACGGATAAGGAAATGATCAAAAATTCATTCCTGATCGGCACGCGTTATCTTTTTGTCACTATCACGGTATTTGTAATCCATGTTATTATGTTTCTAGCTGTGGTGTTTGTCTTTACGCCGCTGGTCATCTTCGGTGAAGGATTATGCGCTATGATCAGTTCATTTTTCCTTCTGAATGTGATCCGTCTTTGTTCTTATGATCCTGATGAGGAGAATGGAAAATGATCAGTCCGAAAGGTTCAGAAAAAGAAAGATACCACATTAAAGAGTCCTTTAAAAAAATGACCTTCAAGGAGAAGGTAAAATATATTGCTGCATATTATAAGTTTCCCATCATCACTGCATTTATCGCGGCCGCAGTGTTGATATCTACAGCAGTCGAGAGGGCTAACAGGAAGGAGCCGGTGCTTTACACCGCTTTTGCCAATGTAGGGGTTGGCGAGACTCTTCTTGGACACCTTACCGACGAGTACCTTGAGTTTGCCGGCAAAACCAGCAAACAGGGAGTGACTGTTTATCAGGAACTCTACATATCAGACGATCCTTCGTCTGATAACCATCAGTACGCATATGCTTCCAGACTGAAAGTGTTAGGAGCTGTCAGTTCCAAAACACTGGATGTTGCAATCATGAACAAAGAAGCATATGACCTGTTTTCATCCAGCGGATTCCTCTGCAACATTGATGACCTGATCAGACAGGACAGCAGCCTGTATAAAGAGCTCAGCAGTCTGATCACAGAAAATACGGTCATCATTGACGACAATGCCATTGAGTATGATCTGGGCGAAGCCGACGAGTATATGGCAGAAACGATTGAAATTCCTAACGGCCTGGACATATCCGGTGCGCCTTGTATCGAAAATGCAGGATTCGGTGACTCTGTATATCTCGGTATCATCGAAAACAGCACCCACAAGGATGAAGCACTTTCATTCATAGGCTATCTCTTCGAGCCCTATCCTTAAAAGAGAACGCCGACCTTTACGTTTACGGTGAAGACCGTGCCAGTAAGTCAGAGCCTTTTCGATTAAATAACGGCGGCTGGCTTCA